>DASPQU010000393.1:0-3532 GCA_035624805.1 Binataceae bacterium (SeqCode)
CGCGATGCTCAACGCGGAAGTCGGATTCCTCTTCCAGTCGTACTCCGTCAGCTATACCGAACCCTGGTTCATGGACATTCCGCTGAGCGTCACGATGCAGTTGTTTTCAACCAAGACGGACCTCCAGAGCTTCCACGAGAACACCGCGGGTGGCGCGATTAACACCTACTATCCGCTCACCGAGCTTGGTTTTAAGAGCCTCGGGCCGCTCTCGTTAAAGGATGTGAATGCAGGTCTCGGATATCAGCTCGAGAGCGTCGGAATCACCGGGTTGTCGCCTTTCACTACACTTCAAATCCGTGAATTCCAGGGTTACACCCTGGTCTCCGAAATCATGCCCAGCATCAAGCGTTTCACCGTCGATAACCCCTCCGATCCCCGATCGGGGGATGTTGAAAGTTTGAACCTCGAAGTAGCGGGAATCGGGCCCGGCATAGCGTTCGTCAAGGGTGTTGCGCATGCACGATGGTTTTACACGTTCCTCAAGAGCCCGACCTTCGGACAATGGGTCTTTTCGCCTGGAATTACCTTTGGCATCGGCACAACGCTTAATGGCGACTATGGCGGCGAACTTCCGCTTTACACGCGATTCTTCCCCGGCGGCGTCGGCGGTATGGGCGACGTTCGAGGCTACCAGCTTTATTCGTTGGGCCCCTATGTGACGGTCTTCGCCCAAAACGGGAATCCGGCCAGCGTTCAGAACGTCGGCGGAAGCAAAGAACTGTTGCTGAGCAACGAGATAACGTTTCCGATCCTGTCCGGATTGGGGATCCGTGGCGTGATGTTTGTAGACGCGGGCCAGGCGTACGAGCTCCAGCAGTCGTTCGACCTGAGCAAGCTGCAGGCGGCGGCGGGCTTTGGAGTTCGATGGCGGTCGCCGTTTGGCCCGCTTGCCATCGATCTCGCGTTCCCGATTAATCCACGTCCACAGGATCAGGGCGTCGCATTTGAAATTGGGGCAGGATCCCCGCTCTAGCGCCGATGCCCACGATCCGGCTTTAATATTGGCTTTGGCGGATTTGAATGCGGGCGCATGGATTTCGAATTCCCTGCGCGCATCGCGCAATTGGCCGTTAGCTAAGGAGGTTCCACAGGTCCGATGTATCGACGCTTAATCGCCGGCGCAGCACTGATGATGGTGCTCGCAGCCGTTCCCGCGCGCGCAGACATAAAGCTCGCCTATGTTGATGTGCAGCGCGCGCTCAACGAATGCGAGGCCGGCAAACGGGCCAAGGTCGATTTCAAAAATCGCATCCAGAGCATCGAGGGCAGGCTGCAAAAGGAACAAGGCGAAGTGCAGGCTCTCAAGGACGAACTCGAAAAGAAGGGGATGCTGATGAAGCCCGAGCAGCGCCAGAACCTTCAAGACGAGTACATGAACAAGCTCAAGAATTTCGAACGCAACTATAAGGATTCCAAGGACGATCTTGAACGCCGCGACAACGAGATTACCGCCAAGATCGTCCACGATCTGGCGCAGATAATCCGCCAGATCGGAGAGGGCGGGGGCTATACGATGGTGATGGAAAAGGGGTCGATTCTCTGGGGCGCCTCGGGAATTGATATCACCGACCAGGTCATCCGAAGCTACAATGCCGCCAATGTCGCGCCAGGTACCCTCGGCGGTGCGGAAGAGGGCGGTTCGGTCCAGCACGCGGGCGCACCGGCGCCCAGCAGCTTCGGGTCGGAGGCCGCGAAGCACTCGACGATTTCGCGCTAGGAAGCAATCGCGTTGGATAACGGCGACAAAACTGCGCAGGTGTCGCGATTGCGTGATCTACTCCCGCATCGTTATCCGTTCCTGCTCGTCGACCGCGTGGTCGAATTCGACAATGAACACGCGCGCACGCTCAAGAACGTGACGATCAATGAGCCGTTCTTCGTCGGCCATTTCCCGGGAAATCCCGTGATGCCGGGTGTGCTGATCGTCGAAGCCCTGGCGCAATCGGCCGCGATCCTTGCACTCGGACAAATCGAGACGCGGCCGCTTCCGCTTTTCGTGCTCGCCGGAATCGACAAGGTTCGCTTTCGTCGCCCGGTGGTGCCCGGCGACACGCTCGAGATGGAAGTAAAGCTTCTCAAGCATCATCGCCCGCTGTGGAAGGTTCGCGGTGAGGCGCGAGTGGGAGGAGAGCTTGCGGTGGAAGCGGAGATTTCCGCGATGGAAGTTCGTCAGGAGACACAGCCATAGCCGGACTGATTCATCCCGCCGCGGTAGTCGATCCGGGCGCAGAACTGGATTCCTCGGTTCAGGTCGGACCCGGCGCAGTCATCGGCCCTCGCGTGCGAATCGGGGCGGGAACTGTGATCGGACCCTGTGCAGTCATCGAAAGCGACACCACGATCGGCGCGCGTAACCGGATTTTTCAGTTCGGGTCGATCGGCGCGATACCGCAGGATCTGAAATACAAGGGCGAGCCTTCGACCGTGGAAATCGGCGACGGCAACCAGATTCGCGAGTTCGCGACGATCCATCGCGGCACCGAAGCCGGCGGGATGGTGACGCGAATCGGCAACAACACGCTCATAATGAACTACGTCCACATCGCGCATGATTGCATAGTCGGCGATTCATGCATCCTGGCGAATTCGACGCAGCTTGCCGGGCATATTGTGCTTGAAGATCACGTGCGAGCGATGGGCGAGGTCGGTGTTCATCAGTTTACACGCGTTGGTTCCTACGCGATGCTCGCGGCGAACGCGCAGGTCGAAAAAGATGTGCCACCCTATACGATCGCCTCGGGCGATCGAGCGCATCTGGTGGGCGTCCACGAAATTGGCCTCAGGCGGGCCGGTTTTGATGCGAACGTAATCGCCGCCATCAAACGCGCCGTGCGCACTTTGTTTTTTTCGGGAGCGCCGCGCGAGGAAGCGCTTCGCCAGGTGATTGCCGAAAGCGATGGCGTGCCCGAAGTTGCGCGCCTGGTAGATTTCATCCGTAACTCCACGCGCGGAGTTATCGGTCGCGAGCGTGAGTAGTCTCGGCCTAATTGCGGGCAACGGCGTCTTTCCTCTCGAAGTCGCAGCGGCAGCCCGCAAGAAAAACATCAAGGTTGTCGCCGTCGCGCATCTCGGCGAGACGCGCCCGGAAATCGAATCGCTCGTCGACAGCGTCCTCTGGATCAGGGTGGGCGAGCTTCAGAAGATAATCGATACGTTCAAGACCAACGCTGTGGCCAACGTCGCGATGGCGGGCGGAATCTCGCGAGCGCGCCTCAAGGATTCGTTCGCACCGGACGCGCGCGCGATTGCGATGCTGCGTACGATAAAACGATGGAGCGATGACGCCGTACTGCGCGCGATCGCTCGCGAGGTCGAATCCGAGGGCATTCCGATGATCGATCCCGTGCCGATGCTCGAAGGTGCGCTGGCGTCGCCGGGCCTGATGGCGGGGCCTGCGCCGTCTGCGGAGGCGCTCGCCGATCTGGAGCTCGCGTTCAATGTGGCGCGAAGCCTGGGCGCATACGATATCGGACAGAGCGTCGCCGTTCGCGCCGGAGTAGTAGCGGCCGTTGAGGCCGTCGAAGGAACC
>DASPQU010000394.1:0-6178 GCA_035624805.1 Binataceae bacterium (SeqCode)
ACGGAAAGGTCAAAGTCCGGACGGTATTCGACATCCTGAAGGAGCGCCTGAACAAGGATTACACGCCGGAGAAGGCGTCCCCGATTTGCGGCGCCAGCCCCGAAATGATCCGCCGGCTCGCCCGCGAGATCGGCAAGGCCAAAACCGTCGCCAACGTCACCAGCAGTAACTGGGGCAAGTTCTATCATGGCGGCCTTCTGGAGCGATCTCTTATTCTGGTGCTCTCGCTTTGCGGCCATATGGGCAAGAAGGGATCGGGATACAGTGCGTTCCCATTCCTATGCAATGACGGATTCGACAGGTTTGTCGGAACCCCGCTGCTGGGGGTCCAGGGTGCAATCCGCACCGGCAAGATTCTCGCCGCGATCGCGGCCCTGAAGATGAAGGGCTACACCGACGAAATGGTTACCTACGAACTTTCGCGCGAAGGCTTCAAGCGGGGGCAGCCTTTCGCTTCGGGCGCGATGTTCTGGCAGATTCACGGCGGCGTGATGGAGCTCTCTGAGAGCGCGAAGAACTGGGACCCGTATCTGAAGCGCACGCCGAAGGAATACCTGAAGCAGTCCCTCGACAACGGATGGCAGCACGTAGCACCCGCGCCGGGCAATCCTCCTCGCGTGATCTTTGAGGTCGGCAGCAATATCGTGCGCCGCCTGCGCGGATACCAGCAGCTATTCAAGCATCTCTATCCGAACCTGACCGCGTACGTGACCATGGACTCACGGATGAGTTCGACCGCGCTTTACTCCGACTACATCCTGCCGGTGACGGCGTGGTACGAGCGCGATGAGCACAAATGGAACACCCCGCTCATGCCGTATATCCATGCGGGCAGCAAAGTTTCGAGTTACTACGAGGCAAAATCGGACTGGGAAATTTCCGCGCTGTTGGCAAGGAAAATTCAGGAGCGCGCCAAGGCCCGCGGGATATCGAAGGTCAAAGACGGCATCGGTGAGGAGCACAGCGTCGCGACCATCTCCGACGACTTCAGCATGAGTGGGAAGTACGGCCCCACTGACGACAACAAGGTCGCCTCTGACCTGATCAAGGCCTCGAGCAACCTGCAGGGGATCGAATGGGAAGAGCTTAAGAAGAATGGCTTCGCGCGATACACCGGCGTGGGCAAGAGCATCGTCAGCATCGGCAACGCATGCGATATCAAGCCCAACGAGACGATATCGCCGTTCACCTGGCATACCGAACAGAAGATGGTCTACCCGACGCTCACGCGTCGAATTCAGTTCTACATCGATCAGGAGCTTTACCTTGAGTTGGGCGAAGAGCTGCCCATCCACAAGGATCCTCCATCGAGCGGCGGAAACTATCCGCTCGTGCTATCCGGTGGTCATACGCGATGGAGCATCCACTCGGGATGGCGCGACGACGCACTGATGCTGCGTCAGCAGCGCGGTGAACCCGTCATGTACATGAGCGTGGCGGACGCGAAGACTCGCGGCATATCGGACGGCGACAACGTCGCGGTCAAGAACGACGTCGGTTCGTTCGAGATCATGGCCAAGGTCTCGCCCGCGATCAGGCCTGGCGTAGTCATCATCTATCACGCGTGGGACAACTTCCAGTTCAAGGGACGCAAGGGTTTCCAGGATGTGATGCCGTCGCCCATGAATCCGGTCGAACTGGCAGGTGGGCAATACCATCTCAGGCCGATGGCGGCTGCCTTGCAGCCCGCCTTCAACGATCGCGACACTCGCGTTGAGGTGGCGAAAGCGTAGCCGCCGATGGATACTTGCGAATCTGTGCCGGAAATCGGAGAAAGCGATGCCGCAGCGCGAAGCCGTTTATATCAATGGCTTTCGGCGTCGTTCGCTTTCCCAACCGAAGAGTTTCACGAAACGGTTCTCGATGGCTCGTTTGTCGAGACGATGCGCCGGTTCGTATTCTCGCTTCCGTATGGCTCCGCACTTTCGTTCGACGAGCCTGATTGGGATCGACTAAGCTCCGCCCCGCCTGATTACGACGACCTCTCGGCTGAGTACATCCGCCTTTTCGACGTTGGCATAGGGGGTGGCAAACCTCCGTGCACGCTCTACGGAGGTGAGTATCCGGAGCGACCCCGTCTGGACGTGATGGAGGAGTTGGTGCGCTTTTACGGATTCTTCGATCTCCAGTTGCCGGAGCAGGATCGCGAACTTCCCGATCACATCACGGTCGAACTGGAATTCATGCACTATCTGGCGTATCGAGAAGCGCTCGCGCTCGAGAGGGGAAACGATCCGATGTCGTATCGGCGTGCCCAGGCCGATTTTATCCGCCGGCATCTCGGCGCGTGGGTTCCGGTGATGGGGGGAAAGCTCGTCGCGGAAAAGCCAATTCCGTTCTTTGCAGCGCTGGTCGATCTGACCGCGCAAATCCTGCGCGCCGACCTCGCGTATCTGACCGCAAGGGCTTAGATCTTTTCGCGAACCGGCGGCGCCGGTCTGATCGATGTGCGTACGGCCTCGTCCGATTCCGGGAAGACCAAGCTTGTTGCGCGCGCGAGATCGGACAACGTTTGCGCCTCGCTGATCACCTTGATCGCCGTCATCCCGAGCTGTGCCGCCGCCTTGCAGTTGATGCCGAGGTCGTCGAGGTAGAGGCAGACTTTCGGATCGACAGCGAGCCGCTCGCACATCATGCGATAGATTCGCTGATCGGGTTTGCGGATGCCTATCTTCGAGCTTTCGACGATTGCGTCGAAGTGCCGCATGATCTCCGCCGAACGCGATGCGCGCTCGGGTGTTGTCGCCATCCCCGGCCCGTCACCGGTGGCGAGATTGTTGGTGATGCATCCAACCTTGTAGTGGCGCTTGCAGATGAGCAGCGCTTCGAACATCCGCGGACGCACGTCGCCGGACAGCAGCGGCAGCACTTCGCTTCCGCGCACCGGATGGCCGAGCATCGTGGATTCTTCGAGAAACTTTCGATCGAACGCATGTGCGTCGATTTCAGAACGTTCGAACAGCGCCCATGCGTTGTGATCCGGATTGGTCGAGTTGACGGTGCGGATGAAGTCGCGCGGTATTCCGCGTTGTTCCTCGTAGCGATTGAACGCGTCGAACGGAGACGTGGTAAAGACGCCGCCGAAATCCCAGATGACCGCCTCGATGCTCATTCTGTCGTTCTCCGACTATGTGCTCTTGAAGACAAGCGATCGGAATTATATTCAAGTGCGCTCGTCGGATTCGATAATCTGGCGCAGAATCGTGACGCACAAGGACAACTCTTCGACCAGGGATGGTTCAGCGTCGCCCGCCTGAAAGGTCTTCAGCAATTCGGTGTAGTACCAGAGTTGATCGTCTTTGCCGGCATGAAAACGCTTCCAGACCTGATCTCCAATCTGCTTCCAGTCGGAGAGTATTGAACGGATGTTGTGAAGCTTGTCCGCCGAGGACACGCGCAGTACCGACGAATCCGCGGTGCGGAGATGCGCAAGATATCGCTCTTTGCGTTTGCGCCACGGCGGCTTGGGCGTTTCGAGGCTGTCAGAACACGCTTCGACGATCTTTGCTACGCGGCCTCCAAACCGGGTCCGGATATCGTCGAGACGCTGTGCGCCACCCTGATCCTCGGCCGTATCATGCAGGAGCGCGGCGATCGCCTCGTCTTCGTCGCCACCGTTTTCCAGCACCAACGACGCGACCGACATCAGGTGCGAGATGTAGGGGATCGTGGTGCTCTTGCGGAATTGGCTTCGATGCGCCTCGTGCGCATAGACGAGCGCTTCACTAAATCTATCCGTCAAGGCACTCCCACCTTTTGGCATACTTCAATCATATCTGTGAACGCGGAGATTAAGAACCGACGATGCCCTGACGCCGCGGCCGTTGCCCGATTCGCGAGTCTCACAAACGTACCGGAGCCGTCCATTCCTAACGTTGCGATAAGGTCCTCGATGGAAATAGATTTGAAAGCTTTTGTCGAACCGGCGAAAAAGCATCTGGAGCGCGCCCACTCCTGTTAAACGGAATCCTGGCGGACTGCGAATCGGCGCGGGAAGGGAGTCGAATGACTGCTCATACGAACTGGATAGCCCTCGATGCGGGCGGAACGATGACCGATGCCGTCGTCGTCGATGAGGACGGGGAGTTTCTCGTCGGCAAGTACCTGACCAACAAGGAAGACGAATCGGCAAGCTTTCTTGGCTCGATCGCCGACGCTGCGAGGATGGCGCATCGCGAGCTCCGCGCGACCCTCTCCGAAAGCGAAGTGATCGTGTACGCGGGCACGATCATGTTGAACACCCTGCTGAGCCGCACCGGCGCCAAGGTGGGGCTCATGATCACGCAGGGGTTCGAGGACTATCTCCTTATGGAGAAAGGCGAGGGCGGATGGCTGGGCCTAAGTTATTCCGACCGGCTGCATACCGTAACCCACGCTCATCTTGAGCCGACCATCCCGCGCAATCGCATCGTCGGAATTCAGGAACGGCTCGACATGTTCGGCGCAGAGGTGATTCCGATCCGAGCGAAGCAGGTTGAGGAAAAAGCCAAAGAACTGATCAAGGCGGGCGCGGAAGTGATCGCCGTGATGTTCCTCTTCTCGCATATGAATCCGGTCCACGAGGAAGCAGCGGCGAAGGCGATCAAGAAGGTCGCAAAGGATATTCCCGTAGTTCTCTCGTCCGCGATGGCCCCTACGCACAAGGAGTATGCGCGGCTCGCCAGTGTTATCGCGCAAGCCTATGCAGGCGAACGCGCGCGACGACATTTCCAGCGGGTCGAATCTCGCGCCCGTGACGAAGGCTTCGATCGCGAAGTCTCGACGCTGCTGGGTCACGGCGGCACGGTTCCGATTAACACGCAGCGCCTTTACGAATCATACGTTTCCGGCCCGGTCGGAGGCGTTCTCGGCGGGAAGTATATCGGCGAGCTGACGGGATCGGGCAACGTCGTGTGCTGCGACATTGGCGGCACCAGCTTCGACGTCGGCATTATCCGCGATGGCATGATTCCGATCATACGCGAGCCGACGCTGCTCTCGTTCAGGACCAACATTCCGATGATCCATACGCAATCGATCGGCGCGGGGATGGGTTCCGAGCTCGGCGTGCATCCGCTGACGGGCAAGCTGACGGTGGGGCCGAAGAGCGCGGGTTCGGACGTGGGTCGATGTCTTCGCTGGCCAGTTCCGACGATAACTGATTGTCACATTCTGCTTGGTTATCTGAACCCCGGATACTTTCTCGGCGGCGATGTTCAGCTCGATCTCGACGCCGCCGTCCGTGCGCTCGAACCGATGGCGAAGAGCTTTCATGCCGAAGTCTACGAATTCGCGGAACGGGCGCATCGCCTCGTCTGCGACTACATGCGCGAATTTCTCGGGAACATGCTGCGCGGGCGCGGCTACGACACGCACGAATACACGCTCATGATGTATGGAGGCGGCGGACCGCTCGGGCTGTCGGACGTGGTCGAGGGGATCGGTCTTAAAGATATCGTCACTTTTCCGTTTGCCGCGGTCTTTTCGGCGTTCGGAGTGCTCTGCGCGCCACGCCGCTATCGATATCATCAGAGCATCGTCGCCGCGTGTCCTCCGACCGATGACCCGCAGTCGCAGGCGGTCAAAGCGCAGGCGTGCGAATCGATCAACGGGGCATGGCACGCTCTTGAGGATCGCGCGCGCAAAGACTTCGCCCAGCACGGATGGGATTTCAACAAAGCTCGTCTGTCGCATTCCGCATACGTGCGCTTCACGAATCAGCTCTCGGATTTCGAATCGCCGTGGCCGATGAGCCGGCTCGAATCCGTCGAGGATCTGCACGACCTGATGGGCGTGTTCGAGAAGGTCTACACAACCGTTTATCCTTCGCAGGCGCTGTACACCGAGGCCGGCTACCAGATTCTCGAAGTCGCGCTCACCGCAGACATCGAAACGCCGAAACCGCGCATCGTCGAGTTTCCGCTCTCGGGAGCGAAACCGCCTTCGACTTCGGAAAAGGGATCGCGACGGGTTTATTGGCGCGGCACGCGAGAGGAATTCCGTGTCTACGAAATGGATCCGCTCGAAGCCGGGAACCTGATCGAGGGCCCCGCGATTATCGAGCATCCCGCAACGACGCTTCTGATTCCGCCCGGCCATCATGTTGAGTTCGACAGCCGCCGACTGATCCATTACCGCCGCGGCGCAAAATGAACGGGAGACTGAAATGAACGCGCCAGCAAGAACCACGACGCTTGTC
>DASPQU010000395.1:0-2580 GCA_035624805.1 Binataceae bacterium (SeqCode)
ATACTCGCTCGCGGCGGAGGCACCAGTCTCGGTGGCCAAGCGACCAACGCCGCGCTGGTGCTCGATTTTTCGAAGTACATGAATCGCGTGACGGCGATCGACCCCGAGCGCCGCATCGCCAGCGTCGAACCGGGCGTGGTCCAGAGCCATCTCAACGCGACGCTTGCTCCGTTCGATCTGTTTTTCGCGCCCGATCCTTCGACCAAGGATCGATGCACGATCGGCGGGATGATAGGCAACAATTCGTGCGGCGCGCATTCGGCCGCGTACGGAAAGACTGTCGACAATCTCGAAGGCTTGACCGCAATACTCTACGACGGCACGCGTCTGGAGCTGGGGGCGCATGTTGCCGAGCCCGGGTCGATAGCTGCGCCGCTCCATGCGCTGATCGACTCGGTCGGCAACGACGTGCGTGCGACTTTTCCGAAAATCCCGCGTCGGGTGTCCGGCTACAACCTCGACGAACTCCTGCCCGAGCGGAATTTCAATCTCGCGCGCGCGCTCGTCGGCTCGGAGGGCACGCTCGCGATCACGCTCCGAGCCGAGCTTCGAGTCGTGCCGCGTCCGAAGCGGCAAGCGCTGGTCGTGCTCGGCTTCGAGGATATTTTTGCGGCGGCGGATCAGATGCCCTGGATGCTCACGCATCGCCCCGAGGCTCTCGAAGGCTTCGACGAGAAACTGCCGGAATTCGCTCGGCGCAAGGGCCTCGACGCAGTTCGTCTGCTCCCTTCCGGGCGCGCATTCCTGATCGTCGAGCTCGGCGCTGAGGACGAAAACGGCGCGCGCGATCGGGCGGAAAAGCTGCTCGACGAAGCTCGTCGTGAGAAAAGCCTGATGGGCGCGGTCCACCTCGAGGCCCCAGGCGAGCAAACTGCGGTGTGGCGGCTTCGCGAATCGGGCCTCGGCGCAGGCGCATACGTTCCCGGCTTTCCGCGCACGTGGCCGGGCGCGGAAGACACGGCAGTAGGGCCAGAGAAGCTCGGCGCTTATCTGAGAAGATTCGCCAACGTGCTTGCGAAACATAATCTTCAGGTCGCGACCTACTACGGGCATTTCGGCGAGGGATGCGTTCACGCGCGCGTCAACTTCGATCTCGTCACGCGCGAAGGCGTCGCGACGTTTCGTCACGCGATGCGCGATATCGCGGATCTTGTCGCCGAGTTCGGCGGCTCACTTTCGGGCGAGCATGGCGACGGAATCGCTCGTTCGGAACTGCTCGGCGCAATCTATCCAGCGCGAATCATCCAGGCGTTTGGCGATTTCAAGCGCATCTTCGATCCCGACGGGATGATGAATCCGGGCGTGATCGTGAATCCGCATCCTCTGGATTCGCATCTAAAGCTCGGGCCCTCGTATCGCCCGCGCCCGGTTTCGACGCACTTCGATTTCACGTCCGACGCCGGCTTTTCCGGTGCAATCATGAAGTGCATCGGAATCGGCAAATGTCGCAAGACCGATGCGGGGATGATGTGTCCGTCGTACATGGCGACGCGCGAGGAGAAGCATTCGACGCGCGGTCGCGCGCGAATTTTGTTCGAGGCGCTGAACAGCAATCTGCTCAAAGGCGGCTTCACCGACGACGCCGTCGCAGAGGCGCTCGATCTCTGCCTGGGGTGCAAGGCGTGCAAGAGCGAATGTCCCGCGTCGGTCGACATGGCCACGTACAAGGCCGAATTCCTGTCGCATTACTATCGCGAGCATCCTCGACCGTTCGACGTTCGATTTTTCGCACACATCCACGAACTGGCGCGGCTCGCGTCGATCGCACCGCATGTCGCCAACGCGCTCGCGAATGCTCCCGTGCTCGGCGACATGGCGAAGCGGATTCTGCGGATTCATCCGATGCGGCAGCTTCCGCGCTTTGCGACGCGCACGTTTCGATCGTGGTTTGGCGCCCGCGAACCGCGATGGCGTTCCGACGCGCGTGAAGTCGTGCTGTTTCCGGACACGTTCAACAACTTCTTCTCGCCCGAGGTCGCGATCGCGGCGACCGAAGTGCTCGAGCGCGCGGGTTTTCGCGTCACTATTCCGCCGCGCGATATCTGCTGCGGGCGTCCGTTTTACGACGCCGGAATGCTTGGGCGGGCGCGCCGGCGCCTTATCGATGCGATTGATGTGCTCCGACCCGCGATCGAGCGCGGCGCTTTCGTTGTCGGCCTTGAACCGAGCTGCATCCTGACTTTTCGCGACGAGATGCCGTCGCTTTTCCCCAACGATTCTCGAGCTGCCGCACTGCGCGATCGCACGATGCTGCTCGGTGAGTTCCTCACACGCGAAGCGCCTGATTTCGCTCCGCTCGCGCACGACGGGCGCGTACTGATCCACGGCCATTGCCATCAGAAGGCGCTCGCCGGGATGGGCGACGACACCGCGATTCTCTCGCGCTCATCCGAGCTCAAGTTCGACGTCCTGGACTCGGGATGCTGCGGGATGGCGGGTCCGTTCGGATACTCGATCGATCATTACGAAGTATCGAAGGCGGCCGCCGAGCGCGTGCTGATACCAGCGATCCAGAGCGCCCCCGATGCAATCGTTATCGCCGACGGATTCTCTTGCCGCACGCAGATTCGCCACCTATGC
>DASPQU010000396.1:0-9504 GCA_035624805.1 Binataceae bacterium (SeqCode)
CATCACCGGGACCCTCATCGCGGCCAACGGCACCGACGAGCAGAAGAAGCGCCTGATGCCGAAGATCGCGCGCGGGGAGATCATGACCGCCGCGGCATTCACCGAGCCGGACTCCGGTTCCGATACCGCATCGTTCAAGACGCGCGCGGTGAAAAATGGCGACGGCTATCTTATCAAAGGCTCGAAGATGTGGTGCACGTTTGCCAATCGCGCCAACGTTCTCACTGTGATGACGCGCACCGATCCTGACGTCTCCAAGCGTCACAAAGGATTGTCGCTCATCCTGTTCGAGAAAGCGCCCGGCGATGATTTCGCGCCGCCCCATCTGACCGGCTCGGCGATTCCCACGATCGGATATCACGGGATGAAGAGCTTTGCGCTGCAATTCGAAGACGCATTCGCTCCCGCTCAGAATCTGATCGGCGGCGTCGAGGGGCGCGGATTTTATCAATTGATGGCCACTTACGAATCGGCGCGAATCCAAACCGCGGCTCGCGGGGTTGGCGTTGCGCAGGCTGCGTTCGAAACTGCGACCAAGTATGCGCGCGAGCGCACGCAGTTCGGTCAGCCGATCGGCGATTTCCAGGTTATCCGTCACAAGCTCGCGCACATGGCCGTCGATATCGAAGCAGGCCGCCAGCTCGCGTATTTCGCCGCGTCACAGAAGGACACGGGCCGTCGATGCGATTACGAAGCGGGTCTCGCGAAGGTCTTCGCGGCCGAGATGGCGGAGCGCGTGACGCGCGAGGCGATGCAGATCCACGGTGGATACGGATATTCGATGGAGTTCGAGGCGCAGCGCTTCTGGCGCGACGCGCGCGTGCTGTCGATTTTCGAGGGCACCAGCGAAATCCAGCTCGAAGTCATCGGACGCCGCATCATGGAACGCGAAAGTTAGCCGGGCAGGGCGCAAGGGCGATTATGGGTATCACGGGTGATTCCAACTACTTCGAAGATTTCAACGTCGGCGACGTGCTGATCCATCAGCGCGGCCGCACGATCAGCGAGATGGACAATCACATGTTCACCTCGCTGGTGATGAACACCGCCGAGCTTCACTTCAATCAGGCGCTCGTCGATCGCGAGCCCGATACGTACTACGGTGGTAGGCGCGTCGTGTACGGAGGTGTCGTGCTGGCGTTCACGGTAGGCCTTGCCTCGCAGGACACGAGCGAGAACGCGCTCGCCGAGCTTGAGATGGACAACGGCCGGCATACGAATCCGGTCTTTCACGGCGAAACGATCTCCGCGCAATCGACGGTGCTCGAAAAACGCGACTCCGATCGCGCCGACGCGGGAATCGTTAAGTTCAAGCTTGAAGGCAGGAAACCCGACGGCACCGTGGTCGTCGAGATCGAACGCACCGTGCTAATCAAACGGCGCTCGCACTATCTGAACAAGTAGGCCGGCAGCCACAACCATCCGGAGAGAAACAACATGTACGTTTTGGAAAACGGCGCACGCTTCGTAATTCCGCGCACCGAACTCACCTATCCCGGCCACAGCATGAAGCTCCATCAGAACGCGGCTGATGCGGTCAAATCGCCCGTCGATCACGTGATGGCGGACTTCGAAGACGCGTGCCCTTACGAGTTCAAGGGCGACAAGAGCCGCAAGACGATGGTCGAGGCGTTGAATACGCTCGATTTCGGAAAGAAAGTCGTGACGGTGCGCCCCAATAACATCCATTCGCCGTTTTTCAAGGGCGACATGGAAGCGGTGATGCTGGGCGCTCCCAATCGCTTCCACGGCATCATGCTTCCCAAGACGCGCGGCCCCGAAGACATCCGTCAGGTCTCTAAAGTGCTCGAAGATCTCGAAAAGCGCGGCGGATGGAAATATCGCGTGCAGATCGAATCGCTGATCGAGACGCCGCACGCGCTCGTGCTCGCGTATGAGATCGCGACCGCATCCGATCGGATGTGCGGGCTGGTGTTCGGAATCGCGGATTTTGCGGCGAATCTCGGCGTGCGTGAAATCGTTGATAATCAGAACCAGAACTTCCACTACGCGAAGCAGGGCGTGGTCGTCGCGGCGAAAGCTGCCGGCCTTCACGCGGTCGATAACGTCTATCTGCGCTTGTGGCGCAACGACGACAAGCCGGAGAGAATCGAGGAACTCAAGCGCGGACTGCGCGAGAAGAACACCGGCGCCGCCAACCTCGGAATGGACGGCACCTGGGTTATCCATCCGCAGCAGGCCGAGATCGCCAACGCGTGCTACACGCCCAGCCAGGAGCAGGTCGACGAGGCCCGGCGCGTCGTGAAGCTCTATCACGAGAAGGGGGGAGGCTCGATGGCGGATCCCAAGTCGGGCGAAATGATCGACGAGGCGACGATCAAGATCGCGCTGATGGATCTGGCGAAGGGAACGCAAGCCGGGCTGGTTTCGGATGCGGAGTTGCGCGAGTGGTCGGCGAAGTCGAAGGCGATCACCGGCTACGACATCCTGGAGCTGATGCGCCGCGTCGCCTGAAGCGGCGTCGCCGGGCATTCTGCGGCGACAACCTTGCCTCTGTCCCTCTCCCGTTTTGTGACCGGAGAGGTTAGGTGACGGCTTTTTTTTGCAGCACCCTCACCCGCGCGTCACGGCGATTGCAAAACGGAGCAATCGCCGCGCCGCTTGCCCTCTCCCGTGGAAAAGAACGGGCGAGGGACAAAGGGGAAAAGGCGCCACGAACCCGGGCGACAATCGGAGCCGGCGAAAATCTAAGAAAAAACGGGCTTTGGCGGATAGCGCAGCACGCCGACATGCATTGTCATCTTCCATTCATTTCCCATCTTCGCGTAGACCTTGCACACGCGCCCGTTCCAATGAGAGATGTCGCCGTTGTCGGCGCGCCATAATGTGTCGATATCGACCACGGCAAACCCCGCGTCACCTTCGGGTGAGACTTCAATCCTGCGAATGTGTCTGTGGTTGTGAACGAGTTTGTGGGTAGCAAAAAGCTGCTTCCACGAATCGCCCCAGCGCTGGCGATTGAAGCGTCCCATTATCATGACCCACTCCTGCGGATCGTGGGAATCGGGTGTTGGCGGCCACGGCCACACCATATCGGGATGAAACACGCTCACAAGAAGATCGACATCCTGCGTGTTCCACGCACGCGTTTCGCGGTTGACGATCTCCTCAATCTCCTCGTCTGGCGTCATTGAACTGCTCCGCAAGTGAAACTCTGCCGGATGCTCGTCGCGCGAAGCGAGACAATCCCGCGGGATCGCGCAAAGAGTCTCCGACCTGTTCGCCGAATTTGCGAAGAAAACGGTGCCCTTTACGGCACAGGCGCGGCGCCCAAAAGGCCGGCGGCTTCGTCGTATCCCAACATGATGTTCATGTTCTGGATCGCCTGACCGGCGGCGCCCTTGCCGAGATTGTCGATCGCGGTGATCACGAGCAGCGTGTTGGTGCGCTTGTCGAGATGGAATGCGATCTCGCAGAAATTGGTCGCGCGCACGTTGCGCAGTTCGGGCAGTTCTCCCGGCCTGAGGATACGCACGAATCGCGATTTCGCGAACGCAGCCTCGAAGGCGTTGCGCACGTCGTGCTCCGTCGTTCCCGCGCGCGGGCGCAGGAAGAGCGAGCTTAGGATGCCGCGCGTGATCGGCAGCAGATGCGGCACGAATGTGATCGCCACGTCGCGGCCGAGCAGGTTCGCGATCTCCTGCTCCATCTCGGGCGTGTGGCGATGACCTCCGACCTTGTAGGCGCGGAAATTCTCGTTCACTTCCGCGAATAGCTGATCGATCGCGGCAGCGCGTCGCGCCCCGGTAGTGCCGGACTTGGCGTCGATTATGATCGATGACGGATCGATCAGGTCGCGCTTGATGAGCGGAACCAGCGCGAGCAGCGCGCCCGTGGGATAACATCCCGGATTCGCGACGATTCTCGCTTCACGAATTTCATTGCGATGGAATTCGCTGAGGCCGTATACGCTCTCGCGCAGCAGGCCGGGCGCGGGATGCTCGACGCCGTAGGTCGCGCGATACTGAGCAGGGTCATGCAGTCGGAAGTCTCCGGAAAAATCGACTACGCGCGTCCCGCCCGAAATCATCTCGGCCAGCGTTGCGGTCGCGACCTTCTCGGGCAGACAAGAGAGAATAACCTCAACGCGTCCCTTCATCAGGTCAAGACGCAATTCCTCGAATGGCGGAAGATCGATACCCGCCAGATGGCGGTAGACATCGACGACCTCGCGTCCGGCGTAGTGCTCGGACGTAAGCATCGCGATTTCGACAAACGGATGCGTGGCGAGAAGGCGGACCGCCTCGATTCCCGAGTATCCGCTCGCGCCGAGAACACCAATCCTGACCCGGTTGGTGGATGCCATCGCAGGTTCCTTCCGTTATCTTTCGATGTCTTTACGGTTAAACCCAAATATCACGATGCAGCCGCCAAGCCAAATCATTTGCTTTCGAACTCGAAAACCATCTCGGACGGGACCGCATCCGAGCGCGACAGCTTTTCCATATACAGCGCGACAACGCCGTCGGTCGGACGCTCGGCCTTGAGCTTCTCGAGTTCGCTCAGCGCGGTTGCGCCGTCGCCTTTGCGCAGGAGTTCGGTGACATGCGCGAAAGCATTGTAGAACGCAGGATCGACGCCGTCTGAAGAATGAGCGACCACCTCGACGATCGGGACGAGCTGTTCCTTTCCCTTGACTTTGACCAAACCGATTTCGCGCACGATGTAGTCGCGATTCGCCTCCACGAAGGTCTGGCGGCTCACCAGCAGATGGGTCTTGAATTGGCGCGTGAGGCCTTCGAGGCGCGAGGCGAAGTTGACTGTGTCGCCGATGACGGAATAGTCGAAACGTCGCTCGCCGCCGAAATTCCCCGCGACAACGTCGCCGGTCGCGATTCCGATTCCGATGTCGACGTCGGCGAAGCGCTCGTCGCGTGCGCGCAGGTCGCTCAATCCTGAAAGCATCAGAATCGCGCAATCGATCGCTGCGCCAGAGGGATTTTCGAGCGCATTCGGAGCGCCCCAGAACGCCATGATTCCGTCGCCGCGAATTTTATCGACGACGCCGCCGCTTTCGAGGATCAGGTTGGTCGTCATCGTCATGTAGGTGGAAAGCAGCGCGACCAGCGCCTCGGGACTCGTTCGCTCGGCGCGCGCCGTGTACCCGATGATATCGGCAAACAGCACCGCGACGTGGCGACGCTCGCCGCCGAGCTTGAGACGATCGCGATTGTCGACCAGCGACGCAATCACGTCGGGATGGAGAAAATGCTCGAACGCGTGACGCAGGTAGCGCCGCTCCATCCCTTCGGTTGCGTAGCGTTCGGTCGCCAGCGCGACATACGTTGCGAGCATCGTGAAGATCGGAAACACGACTGCGATAGCAACTCCGTCGCGGCGCAACGTGAACTCAGCGAAACCCAGGAAACTCAGGGCCAACGTTGCGGCGAACGCGCCTGCCCATTGCGGCGAGAGATACGCGACCGCGATAGAGATCAACAACCCCAGCGCGATCGCTTCGAAGCGGGCCGGCCACAGTGAAACGTCGCGCCGCATGATATCGCCGCGAATCACGTTGTCGATCGCGTTGGCGTGAATCTCGACGCCCGGGAAATCAGCTCCCATCGGCGTGACGAATCGATCGCCGAGCCCGCGTCCGGTGACTCCCACCAGCACGATTTTTCCGGCGAGCTTCTCCGCCGGAATCTTGTGCGCGATGATTTCCGAAATCGAATATGTGGGGAAAGTTCCTTCCTTGCCGCGGAATCGGATAAGCATCTGCCCGATCTCGTTGACGGGGATATTCACGTCGCCAAGCTGAACGCCGGCGACTTCGGAATTCGCGAGCTTGAGCGAGAGATTCGCTCCGCTGGCGGCGCGAAGAATCGCCAGCGACAGCGGGACGCAATAGCGATCGCTGAACTTGATCACCGAGAGTATCGAGCGCATCGCCCCATCTTCGTCTGAATCGATATTGACGAACGCGGTCCCCGCAGCGTTGGAATTTACCTGCTGAATAGGCGGCCGGTACGCATTCGCTTCGTAAAGGGAGGCAGCCGGACCCGGGCCGGCGCGCACGACGTTGTAGGTCATCGGCGGCGGCGGACGAATCGTCGTCAGATATCCGGGAAGAATGCCGGCGGTTGCGTCGGCGCCTCCCATCAGATGCGCCATCGTGTAGCCGGCGAAAGTCGCGCCCTGCGCTTTGATCGCCTCGCCGAGCGCGTCGTCATTTCCTGAGCCGAGTGTCGCCCCGATCGTGCTCTCGGCAATTCCCGCGCTTTTCAGCTTCGCGGCGATTTCTGCCCGATGAGTATCTTCCTCGTCGGCTTCGCTAAGAAGCATGTCGTAGCCGACGATCGCGACTTTGTAGTCGATAAGTGCGCGCTCGAGCTTCGCCTCGACGCTTCGCGGCCACGGAAAATGGCCGAGAGCGTCGACGCTGCGATCGTCGACAGTCGCGATCGCGACCATATCTGTGGGTTTCGGCGCAGGCGCGGAATACAGACGCAAATCGAGCGCCTTGAGCTCGGCGTACTCAACGGCTGTGTGGCGGAAGGAATCGACGATGAGGACCGCGACGACGATCGCCACGCCGATGCCGAACGTGCGCCACGAAAAGCTGCGACCTCGCGAAGCCATAGTGTTCAGAAGCGAACGGCGAGAGCTTAGCGCACGGCGCCCACCCGCGCGAAGCGCATAGAGCCGCCGCCGCGGCTATTCGAGGAACGTCAACGCCTTGTACAGGTTGATTTGGCCGTACTGATGCGCATCGCCATATCCGGCCTGGGCCGAGATCCCGATATTCCACGGACGATACCAAAGGCTCACGTCCGGTCCACCCTGACCCTCGGCCGCGCCGCCAAGAAAGCCGCCGAAATACATCGCGCCACCGCCGCCAAGCATCACCATGTACTTCTCCGTCGAAAGCACAACCGCCTGGATGTCGATTTCGTTCGAGGTCACGCGATTTTCGAAGTTGTGCGTCGAGCTGAACGAGAAATTCACCGGATGAAACGAATGAGCCAGCAGCCAGCTTGAGAAATCGCCCTCGATGATGGCTGCGTGGCTGTCGCCGAAATCCTGCCCTCCTGATACGAGCAGATGCGTCCCGGGGTAGAGATTAAAATCCAATCCTCCCTGGCCGCGTCCGAAGTTCAATCGCGAGCTGTGGCCGCTTCCCGGCGATAACGGAGAGTCGAAGCCTCCGCCGATCCAGAGCTGATATCCGGTCAGTCGGCCGAAAATCCCGACGTATCGATTCGTGCTCTGCTCCAGCTGGAATCCCTGTCCGAGTTCGCCGTATTTGTCGCTCGCGTAGGCCTGCCCGTAGCCGACGATATCGAGTTCTCCGGGCTTCTGGATTTTCGTGAAGTCCGGATAGAGGTCGCTCAGGCCCTGCGCGCGAAGAGATGTCGGCGCGCAGATGCAGACGAGAATCGCTGCAACCAACGCCGCCCTGACTCTGAAACGTCTACGCAGATTGCCCATCACCGCTTCCTTCATTGAAATGCTCATTTCGGGGACGAGCACGCGGGACACACCGGGCAAGCCGGAGGAGGCACACCGCCGAAACCTCCCGGATTCCCGCCTGCGCCGCTTACTCCAATTGGGCCCGCCGCCAACGGAGAAAGATTGCACGGCACCGTACTCTCGTATCCCGCCGGGACCCGAGTCTCCGATGCGCCCGTAGCGTTCGGATTTGTCACGGCAACGACGCCGTCGAACACCGTTACGTCTGTAAACCTGTGGCATTCTCCAAACGTGGGTCGCGTCGCGCCTTCCGAAAAGGACGTGTCGTAGCTTGTCCCGCGCGCAGCCGCGACCGCGTTGGGCGTGTGCACCTCAAAGTTGGGTGGAGCGCCGCCCGATGCATTCACGAACGATCGCAGGGAGCCGCCGAACAGACTCAGCCTCGTCGAGGCGCCGCTGCTGGGCGATGCGACAGTATGGCTGTCGATCACCAAATTGCTCGATTCCGACAAATCAAGCTTGCTCTGATCGTTCAATACAATGGTGGCATGTCCCCCCGGTCCCGTGACGATCCGATCTCCCACGTTCACGGTCATGCCCGGACCCGCAGCTGTGGTCGATGCGCCCCGCTGGACGGTCACCGTGCCCGTCGCACTGGTGAGGGTTCCAGCCGGCCCTGAGGGTGCCGGCGCCTGCGCGAGAGCGCCGAGCGGCAGCATTGCAACAAGCATCGCCACGACGAGGCATAGGAAAATGATTCTATGCTTGTATTGGGCGGCGATAGTCTGACACATCCTTAATTCGGTCCTTTTGTGAAGCGCCCGGTCCACGAGATTGCGGCTACGCGAGTCAAACAGAACGCTGGTTCGCACGCAAGCATCGCAAAATGAAAAGGGCGACGCTCTTTGAGCGACGCCCTTTCAGATTGATAAAGGAGTCGGCTGATGCCGAGTCTGGTGTAATTAACGCTTGGAGTACTGAGGACGCTTGCGGGCCTTATGATGGCCGTACTTCTTGCGTTCGACCTCGCGGGGATCACGCGTCAGCAATCCCGCTTTGCGCAGCGCGCCGCGAAGGGCCTCGGAGGCTGCGACGAGCGCGCGCGACAGTCCATGACGGACCGCGTCGGCCTGGGCCGAGATGCCGCCGCCCTCGACCTTGATGTTGGCATCGTACTGGCCGCCGGTTTCGGTGACCTCGAACGGCTCCATGATTCTCATCCGGGCGGTGTCGCGCGGAAAGTAATCTTCGAGCGTGCGTTCGTTGATCGTGATCGAGCCGGCGCCCGGCATCAACCTGACCCGGGCGACCGCAGTTTTGCGTCGGCCCGTGGTCCAAATGATATTCTTCTTTTCGGCCATAGTTGTTGATCCTTGAATCAGAGCGAAGCGGTCTCGGGCTGCTGTGCGGTATGCGGATGGTCAGCGCCGGCATAGACCTTCAGCTTGGTGAACAGGCGACGGCCGAGCCGGTTCTTCGGCAGCATCCCGCGCACGGCAATCTCGACCAATCTCTCAGGTTTGGATTCGAGAATCTTTCCGGCCGTGGTGGCGCGGACTCCGCCGGGAAATTCGGTGTGACGATGATAAACTTTGTCGGTCAGCTTCTTGCCGGTGAGCTTCACTTTTGCGGCGTTGATGACGACGACAAAATCGCCGACATCCTCGTGCGGCGTGTAGTCGGGGCGCGTTTTGCCGCGCAGAATCGACGCGGCGCGCGCCGCGACACGGCCCAGCGGGCGATCGCTTGCGTCGATCACGACCCATCGTCGTGACCGCAGCGCGCTTTCGCGGGGTATGCTCCTGGTCTGTTGGCTCAGTTTCAAGTCAGTTCACCTTAAGCGACCGGCGCGTGCCTGCATACACGCGCCGTCTTGTTCCCTTGATTCAAAAATTGGCGGGGCCGATGGGATTTGAACCCACGACTTCCGACGTGACAGGCCGGCGTTCTAACCGGGCTGAACTACGACCCCGCACGGATCATACCTTCTTACATTTTCTTTCGAGTCGAGCCAACTAGGTTACGGGATGCGGGCAAACGGCGCAACGGAGGATTCATCCGAAGTTCTCT
>DASPQU010000397.1:0-10359 GCA_035624805.1 Binataceae bacterium (SeqCode)
AGATTGAGGAGGGATGAGTGGGAGCGGATCAGGACGTAGTGCGCGCGACCCTTCGTGGAACGCGGCTGGCGTTGATTAATCTCTCAGACCTGGAGGCTCAGCGCGTCAAAGCGGTGGCCGAGGGTTTGGGCGCGCACATTCACGTCGTGACGTTCGACCCGGCTCTTCCACGGCTGAACTCACTGGCGCCATTTGACATTTGCATCGCCTCGATTTCGCGAAACGGTGACGCCTCCTCCGGCTTCGGGTCTGGTTTTCTTGGCACGATTCATCCTCCCGCAATCGTGATCGGCGACGAGAACGACCTCGCAAATTCGACAAACGATCTTCAGTCGGTGTCGCGCGACTTCATGATTCGACCGTGGACCGAGACCGAGTTGACGCTGCGGGCGTTTCGCGTCTTGAGTTTCGCGCAGGCAGAGGAAGAAGACCGTACTTTTGCGCTCTCGCGATCGAGCGCGGAAGACCCGACGGTGGTTGTCGCAGACGACGACCGCATTACTGTCACGCTGTTGACGTCGATGCTGAGGACCTGTGGAATTAATTGCGTCACAGCCTCGGACGGGCACGCAGCGCTCGAGTTGGTGCGCAAGCTCAAACCCGACGCGTTGGTGCTGGACATCTCGATGCCGCACATGAGCGGATTCGAGGTGCTTTCGGCTATACGCAAGGACGCCTCCGTTGCGGATACGCCGGTCATCATGCTGACGGCAAGCCAGGTCGAGAGCGAAATAGTTCGCAGTTTTTCAGAGGGCGCGGACGATTACGTCACCAAACCGTTTCATCCCAACGAGATGATGGCGCGGCTCAAGCGCCTGGTGCGCAGGCGCGCAGCCGTCTGATCGTGATTCGCAATCGAAAGTTTCTTTTTCGCGCACGTGCATAGCGCGCCGCGTCGAGCTAGTCCAATTGAATGGATCGCTGACCACGTGGTACTTCTTTTACTGACGGTCATCACAAAGGGGCGGCGTACCCAAGTGGCTAAGGGAGAGGTCTGCAAAACCTCGATGCAGCGGTTCGAATCCGCTCGCCGCCTCCAGTCAAAACTCGTCTAAATCGGTAACGGAGCTGGCGACCTTCCTCGTCTCATCCGCCGCGCTCGCTGCTATTGCGAAATGACCATCGAAGCCGTGCGCGATAGCTGCAAAGAGACCTTCGGAACCAGCGAAGTCAGAGGGGTGAACGTGCAACTCACCTGCACGGTGACGGTGCTGCCCGGGTGGTTGTCGGGATTCCACGTAGTCGTGACCGTGTACGATGCAGGATCCCTTGCTCCTGAGGCGAGAGATTTAACGTAGGTCGAGACGTCACTGGCAGCGACCGGAGTCGGACTGGTCGCCCCGCGCACGCAGGCGTATCGTGCGCCCATTTGCGCGGAATACGAGACGAATTCATACGTGTACATCGCTATTCCGAAGTCGATAGTGCCAAAAAGCAGGGTCAACAGAATCGGCGCGACGATCGCGAATTCGGTTGCGTTCACTCCGCGCGACGATCGGATGCGCGTTTTCCAACGCCTACCTATGGAGAAAATCCGGCGCAATTTTTCCTCTCAACCGAATCCCGAGGATGATTCCTTTTCGCTACTGCGACACTCGCATCACAGCGTTCCCGGTCAAGGTTGACGGCAGGACGATACCGGCGAAACCCGTGAGTGATTGAAACGGCGCCGACGTTGTGACCTGAACGTAGACCTCCATGCGGCTGCCCCCGGAGCAATCAGTCGTCTTGCAATTGGGCGCACTCGTTCCGTTGGAACATACGCAGTAGTGAGATGCGTCGGCAGTAAGGCCTCTGACGTTGGATGCATCACTGATCGCAGCGTTTTGCATCCCGGTGTTGTCGGAGGCATTGATAATGCTCAAAGCACCGTACTGAACGCCGGCGCGCGCTGCGTTTGAAACCTGGATAGTGAAGTAGAACATCCGCCCAAGTTCGACGGTAGCGAGGAACAAAAGTACAAGGACAGGGACGGCGAGCGCGAACTCGACCGCACTCTGGCCCCCGCCCCCCTGCCTCTTTCGGACGCTCAAAATCGGGCGCTGTCGTAACAAGTTTCTATTCTGCCGATGCCACACTTCTGATCGGTGATCCGTCACTTGTAGGCGGATAATTTAAGCCTCGACCTTTGCTGCGATCTCAGTTTTGGCCAGGGTCGTTCGATCTCATTTAAGTGGTCTAAAGAAATTTAAATCACTCTGACATAGCGTTACTAGCAAGTGTCGTACCGATGGTGGCTCCTTTCAGCCCCAACTAAGCGTGGCGTGAATGGATATAGGCTAAGTGCGCTGTTGCATTCCAATCACCAAGCTGTGGCCTTTAAGTGATTTGCGCGACCCGGCGATCCTACGTGCAACCCGATTATCGCCGTTTTTTCACTTACGCAGCAATAGAGCAGCAGCAGAATCGTGTCGCAGTCCGTCAGCTAGCAACGCTAAAAGAGCGCCTGCGCAGGCCTTTGGAGGCGAGGGCGGCAACGTCGCGAACTAAGGTGAAGATGCGCTTCGGGCGGCCGATTTGTCCGGTACGATGACGAGCGAGACATCACACGAGGACTCATCTGGTCCGAAGCACAGGCGCGCGGTTTCACCGGGACGCGCGGAGCCTGTATCAGATCCGTTGGCCGGACAGACCCAGACGCCCGACTTCTGATGCATCGCAACAGCAAAGTATCGCCCCGCCGGAACTTGGCCGCTCGCGCCGCTGCCCGAAGGAAGCATCTCTGTTTGAGCGATCTCGAAGCCGTCGTGGGCGCCGCCCTGTCGGTATTGCATGAAGATCAACTGCCAGCGCAGTCCCCGCTTGGTCGTCGCGCTCCATCTCATCGACTGATTCGACGAAAACACAGGCTTGTCGCGACACAGCCACGGCCGCGCCTCGGCGGCGCTCGCGATACGCGCTGTGGCTGTCACTGCGACGGTTGCGAGAGCGATCAGAGCAGATACCTGCGCGATTCTGTTTCGGATACGGGCCTTCATCGTCATGCGTGTTTGACGCCGAGCGAGATCAGTTTTTCGACAATCGTGCCGAGATTTGAATCCTTGGGCGTGAAGACAGCTTTCACGCCAAGCGCGAGCATCGTCTCGCGATCGTCTTCGGGGATAATTCCGCCCATGACCAGTGCGACGTCCTCCGCGTTTCGACCTCGCAGCAGCGAGATGATTTCGCGAGCGATTGTCATATGTGCGCCGGCGAGGCTGGAGACCGCAAGAATATCGACGTCCTCCTGAAGGGCGGTTTCCACCAGTTCGGACGGCGTTTGCTTGAATCCCGCCAGGACGACCTCCATCCCGGCCTGCATACACGCCTGCGCGAGAATCTTAACCGCATTGATATGACCGTCGAGGCCGGCCTTGCCCAACGCGATTCGAATCTTGCTGTCGGCGTGCGGAACCGAGAGCGCCGCGACGTTCGCAATGCGATCGAGGATAGCCGGGGTGAAGCGTCCGCGCGTGACGCGTTCGATCGTTGACGTCCATTCGCCGACCGTGCCGCCCGCGCGCGCAAATTCGATCGTAGCAGGCATTACGGCTGCACCCTCGGCAGCCGCGCGGGCAAGCGCATCTCCGGCTTTTTTCACCGCGTCGCTGTCGCGTTCGCTACGCCACCGGGCGATCGCCGCTATACGCTCGCGCTCGATTGCCGCGTAATCGGTGGTGTCAGACGCTACTGGCGCCTTCGCGATTCCGATGTCGCCTGTGAAGGCATTAACGCCGATCTGGACAATCTCACCTGATTCAAGGCGTCGATATCGCTCGGCAAGCTGGCGCGTAAGCTCCGCGCCCACCGTAGCGATCGAGCGCGAGTAGCCCTGCGCGCGCAGATCGAGCGCGATCTGCCGCGCCCGATCCATGGTCTGGCGGGTCATCTCTTCGACGACCTTGCTGCCTTCGAAGATATCGGGATAGTCGGTGATGCCGGTCTCATGCATGACGACCTGTTGTGTGCGCAAGCTGAGCAACTGCTCCGCCTGATCCGGCAGCGCCATCGCTTCGCGAAAACCCGGCAGTTGCAGCGCATTCACACGCGCGTCGGCGCTCATCAGAACGGGCAGGGCCTCATAGGCAATACGGATGATATTGACCTCGGGCTGCTGCTCGGTGAGCGTCAGCGATCGGACCTGGCATCCCGCGCGGAACAGCACGCCGTCGATTTTGTACTCGTTCTTGCACAGCTCCGGCCAGAGCTTGAAGTACGCGCGAATCTTTGCGATCTCGGGTACCAGCTCGATTCCGCTGTTGATGAAAAACGAGATTCGCTTGACCGTGCGCTCGAACGCCTCGGGCGAAACCTCGCGACGCAGTTGATCGAGAATCAGCAGCGCGTTGCCGAACGCGTAGCCGATTTCCTCGGCGGGACCGGCGCCGCTTTCCATGTAGTGATAGCCGCAGCAATTGATCGGGTTCCAGTTGGGCGCATGTTCGACGGTGAACTTGATCAGCTCGGAAGAAAGCCGCAGCGACACCTCGGGATGGAAAATCGAAGTGCCGCGCGCGACGTATTCCTTCATCAAATCGTTTTGCGTCGTCCCCCGAAGCTCGCTCCACGGTATTCCCTGCTTCTCGGCGACCACGAGATAGAGTGCGAGGACGAAGGGCGCAGGCGCGTTGATCGTCATCGAAGTGTTGATTTCGCGGAGCGGAATCCCGTGCAGCAGCTCTTCCATGTCGCGCCAGTGGCAAACGGACACTCCCGCCTTGCCGACTTCACCCTGCGCGACGGGCGCGTCGGGGTCGTAGCCGTTTTGCGTCGCGAGATCGAAGGCGATCGAAAGTCCGCGCTGTCCCTGTTTGAGGTTCTGATGAAAGCGCTCGTTAGCCTGGCGCGCATCGCCGAAGCCCGCGTATGTGCGAATGATCCATGGTTCGCGTTTCGCAGGTTTCGACCTGCTCCGAGCTTCCGGCGGCGTCATCTTGGATCCTCCAATACCAGCGCTGCGTTCAAAGTGGACCGCGACCGCACATCGTGTCCAGCGTAATTGCGCCCTGATTGGGATTCCAGAAGATTCGGCTTCAGGCGCGGGCGCTTGCGCCGGCAACCGGCGACGTCGGCAGATATTGGCCGAGTTCGTTCGACACCCGCGAAACGAGATCGGCGCCCGACAACCCGGAATACTCGTGTACGCGAATGAACGGCAGGCGGGCATGTTGCTCCAGATCGGAAATCGAGCGCGTGACCTGGTCGAATCGCTGCAGCTCCTGGGCTGCGATTTCAACCATCCGTTGCGCGCTGTGACGGGAACTCTTCGAGTCGCGACGCCCCTCGGCAGAACCGGACTCCTTGAGTACGGCATTCTTGAAACGGCTGAGGTCCTGGGTTGTGAACCCCGGCTCCCGCACCCGGCTGAGCAAAACCGCGGCGGGCTCGATAGCGATAGCGCGCAGCTCGTCGATTGTCTCGATGGCTTCTGAGATCGCCAAGGCTTCGGGAATCGCCACGACGATGGTTGCGCATTGGCTCGGGTCGCGGAGCATCCGATTTATATTGTCGGCCTCGCGCGACACGATGCTGCCGCGAAAGGTGTCGCGCGCGGCGCTCGGCATTTTGAGGAAACTCAGCGCCTGTCCGCTGGCGAAACTGTCGACAATTATCAGATCGAATCGATTCGGGTCCGATGGCTTGCGCTCGACCTCGTAATAGACCTTGCCGAGCGCCATCAGTTCCCGCAGTCCCGGCGCTGCCTGCACAAAAAATTGATAGAGACGGCTCGAAAAGACGGCATTAAGAACCGGTCCTGCGGGCATTACGAGACGCAGATATTCTTCGAGCGCATGACGCCCATCGAGGAGCATCACGGAAAGGTGATCGCTAATGGCTACGGGCTCGAGCGAGGGTTTGGCGCCGAAGGCCGCCGAGAGGGGGCCGCGTGCGTCGGTCTCCATCGCGAGCACGCGCATACCGCGCGACGCGGCGAGCATCGCCAGCGCCCCGCTTGCGGTCGTCGTGCCGACGCCGCCCTTGCCGAGCAGAATCAGGACGCGGCGGCTGAACAAATCGTTCAGCATCGTCGGATGCTCGCGATCATTTCTTCCGCGCGGCGGATGCTACCAGCGCACAAGGCTTGCGCCCCAGGTCAGGCCGCCGCCACATGCGTTGAGCATCACCAGGTCGTTCGAGGTGATGCGCTTTTGCTCGATCGCTTCGTCAAGCGCGATGGGTACTGACGCAGCCGAAGTATTGCCGTATCGATCGATGTTGGTGAACACCTTTTCCGGGCCGAGCCCAAGGCGTTCCGCGACCGCATTGATGATGCGCAGATTCGCCTGGTGAGGCACGATCAAATCGACGTCGGCGAGTGGAATATTCGCGCGCGTCGCCACCTCGCGAGAAACTTCTTCCATGCTTTTGACGGCGATCTTGAACAGCTCAGGACCCTTCATTTTGATGGCGTCATCGGGCGAGCGGCGCGCCTCGGAGTCGATTGTCGCTCGCGTGCCGGTCGAGCGCACCGAAAGAAGTTCCCAGTATTTTCCCGAAGAGCGCAACAGCGTCGATAAAATCCCGCGTGATCCCGCCTCCGAAACGAGCACCGCCGCGCCCGCGCCGTCTCCGAACAGTACTGCCGTGCGGCGGTCGTTCCAGTCCACCATCGTCGAAAGCGCATCCGTGCCGACGACGAGGACGCGCTTGAAATCCCCCGCGCGCATGGAAGAGTCCGCCACCGAGAGCGCGTAAACGAACCCCGAGCACGCAGCCGCTACGTCGAAAGCGGGGATAGTATCCGCGCCGAGACGGTCCTGAAGTGAGCACGCGAACGAGGGAAATGCGAACTCGGATGAAACCGTGCCGACGATAATCGCCTCGAGGTCCGACGTCTTTAGCTGCGCCCGATGGATCGCGATGCGGCTTGCTTCGGCCGCGACATCGAGCAGGGATTCCCCGCTGCGCATCAGGTAGCGCTGTCCGATTCCAGTGCGTGTGCGGATCCATTCGTCGTTGGTGTCCATCACGCGCGACAGATCATTATTCGACACGGTCGTGCGCGGCACGGCTCGGCCGGTTCCAACAATTCGTGATCCCATCCGGGAAGCTTCTCCAGTCTCAAGCAGGCCGAAAGGCCAGTGTCGTGTTCGTTCCGCCGAAACCGAATGAATTGTTCAGCGCGACTCGAATTTTGCGCTCCCGCGGTTTGTTGGCGACGTAGTCGAGGTCGCATTCAGGATCGGGCGTATCCTGATTGATCGTTGGCGGCATCACGCCCCGACTCACCGCGAGAACGGTATACACGGACTCTATTGCGCCGGCCGCGCCGAGCGTGTGGCCGGTCATAGATTTGGTGGAGCTCACACCGATCTGCGCGGCGCGCTCGCCGAAGACTTTTTTGATCGCCTGCGTCTCGGCGACGTCGCCCTGCGGAGTCGAAGTTCCGTGAGCGTTGATGTAATCGATCTCGCCGGGATCGAGATCGCCGTCCTGCAAGCACAGACTCATGCACTTCGCAGCGCCGATTCCCTCCGGCGAAGGCGAGGTGATGTGATACGCATCCGAGTTTGCAGCATACCCGCAGATTTCCGCCAGGATGTTCGCTCCGCGCTTTATCGCCGACTCGCGCTCTTCGAGGATGAGCGAGCCGGCGCCCTCGGCCATCACGAAACCGTCGCGATCCTTGTCAAACGGACGGCTTGCGCGTTGCGGTTCCTCGTTGCGCGTCGACAGCGCGCGCATCACGACAAATCCGCCCAACCCCAGCGACGTGAGAGCGGCCTCCGATCCTCCGGTGATGGCGGCTTCGAGGTAGCCGTCGCGGATCATCCGATACGCCTCGCCGATCGCGTGACTCCCCGACGAGCACGCACTGGTGGTGCTGAAATTGGGGCCGCGCGCGCCGTAGCGAATCGAGATGTGGCCCGGCGCGAGATTCGAAATCAGCTTGGGGATAAAAAACGGCGTAACATGTTTTAGGCCCGTCTTCAGGAATTGGATATGGTATTCCTCGATCGTGCAGAGACCGCCGATTCCAACGCCGATCATCACGCCGACATCGTCGGCGTTCTCTTCCGTAATCTGAAGCTTCGATTGGCGCATCGCCTGTTCGGCGGCTGCAACCGCATACTGGATAAAAAGGTCCATCTTTTTGACGTCGCGTTTTTCTATCCAGTCCTCGGGATTGAAATTCTTAACTTCGCCGGCAATTCGAGCCGCGAACTGACTCACGTCAAAGCGCGTGACCGGCCCGATACCGGACCGCCCGGCCATCAGCGCCTCCCAGTTTTCTTCGACCCCGATAGCGAGCGCGGTGACCAGCCCCGTTCCTGTTATCACGACGCGTCTATTGCCGATTCGCCTCATCGAGAGAGCTCAACCTCCGAAGCATTCGTCAAATCTTCTAACAAATCGGCGGCCGGATCGATACGCCGCGCTTATGGACATCGGATTCTCGAACCGAGTTTTCCACACTTCAGAGATTCGCAATTTATGTTTTGTTGAAGATTTTGCTGAAGATCTGTTCATCCCGCGCGATTGCGTCCTTGAAAGCCGCGCGCACCAAATGAAACAATCATTTTCGTGCCGATAGAAGATCCCCGCGTTGACTCGTTTTTGAAGCTTGCCGATGGACTGCGCGAGCTCGAGTTGGTCATCGGCGAGAAAGCTCGTCCCGTCGTCGCCGGCCTACGCGCGGAATTAGGCGAGGCTATCGCGAGTCGCGAGCGTGGCGATATCGCCGACGCACTGGATAAGATCCGACGTGCGATGGAGCGGTTGGCGACACTCGCCGGCGAACTCGACCCGGCGGAAGGGATGATGATGCGCGAGATTGCGCGGGTGTTCATCGCGTCGCTGGGCTCAGGCGAAAAGAACCGCGCCAAGGAATCGGTCAACGTGATGCGTCGCAAGGCCGGCGATTCCAAGGACGAAGATCGCACGGATTGGTAATTCGATACTTCTCACACAGATACGAAACGGAAACGGCGTGGTCCCAACACCGGAAAACAAAACCTCAGTCACCGATCTCGATCTGCTCTGCATCAATTCGATTCGCGTGCTGGCGATCGACGCGGTGCAGAAAGCCAACTCCGGACATCCGGGGATGCCGATGGGCATGGCGCCGACGGCGTACATTATATGGACGCGCTTCCTGCGCCATAGCCCCTCGAATCCGAAATGGCCGGGACGCGATCGATTCGTTCTCTCGGCGGGTCACGGATCGATGCTGCTCTACAGCATGCTCTACCTGACCGGCTACCCTTTGTCGCTCGACGATCTCAAACAGTTTCGCCAGCTCGCAAGCCGCACGCCCGGACATCCGGAGAACTACGTCACAGCCGGCGTCGAGACCACAACGGGACCGCTCGGGCAGGGCTTCAGCAATGGGATCGGGATGGCGATCGGGGCGAAGCGGACGGCTGCGCTGTTCGGACGCACAGGGCCTTCACTTTTCGACCAGCGAATCTTCGCGATTGTCAGCGACGGCGACCTGATGGAGGGGATCTCGCATGAGGCCGCCTCGATCGCGGGTCATCTCGGACTTGGGAACATCATTTACCTGTACGATGACAATCACGTCACGATCGATGGCCATACCGACATCAGCTACTCCGACGATGTGGTGAAGCGCTTCGACGGCTACGGATGGCATACGGAAGCCGTCGCTGATGGCAACGATATAGCAGCGTTGACCGACGCGATTGCGAAAGCGATCGCCGTTGAAAACCGCCCGTCGCTGATTCGAGTCCGCACGCATATCGGCTACGGCAGTCCGCATCGCCAGGATTCCTCAGAAGCGCACGGCAAGGCGCTCGGCGCGGAAGAAGTCAAGCTGACCAAGAAATTCTACGGATGGCCGACCGAGCCGGACTTCTACGTCCCCGACGAGGCTATGCAAGCGATGCGCAAGTGCGTCGATCGCGGGCGCGCCTTCGAATCGGAATGGAATCGCGGGTTTGAGGAGTACGCGGCCTCGTATCCAAAAGAGGCCGAGCAGCTTCGCACAGCATGGAAGGGCGAGTTACCCGCGGGATGGGATTCGAATCTGCCGGTATTCAAAGCGGGTGAGGAAATCGCGACGCGCAAGTCCGCGCCCGCCGCCGAGGAAGTGATCGCTTCGAAGATTTGGGGACTGTTCGGCGGCTCAGCCGATCTCAACGAATCTACTTTTACCAATATACCCGACGGCGGCGATTTCGAGCGCGACAGTTATGGGGGACGCAATCTCCATTTCGGCATCCGCGAGCACGGTATGTGCGGGATTCTCAACGGTATCGCGCTTTACGGCGGCTTCATCCCGTACGGTTCGAGCTTCCTGGTGTTTACCGATTATTGCCGCCCGTCAATTCGCCTCGCCGCGATGATGGGCTTGCAAGTCATCTACGTTTTCACGCACGACTCGATTGGCGTGGGTGAGGACGGCCCGACGCATCA
>DASPQU010000398.1:0-5058 GCA_035624805.1 Binataceae bacterium (SeqCode)
AATCGCTTGTTCGGAAAGAGCGTGGCATTCGTCAGCGCAGACGCGATGGCCGCGCTGTGTTCGCACGACTGGCCGGGCAACGTCCGAGAGCTGGCGCACGCCGTCGAAAGCGCCGTGCTCCTCACCGATTGCGACCGCATCGGAATGAGCGAGTTGCCGCTGAGCATCTTCGCGGAAGAGGAGGATGCTCCCGCGAATGGCGCGCATATCGAAGCGGCGCCGAATGAGCCTGCCGCAATCGCGCCGGTCGAACGGGAGCCCGAGCGATGGCCGTTCGAGCTCGACGAGGTGATCAAGAGGACGCTTCTTCGTTCGCTCGAGGAGACAGATGGGAACCGGCGGCGGGCCGCGGATCTCCTGGGTGTCTCGCGATCAACGCTGTATCGCATGTTGACGCGATACGGGATTGCGGAAACCGCGCGGCGTCGCGGCGGGATGCCGATCTTGAGCGAAGCGTAACGCACCGGCGTCCTCAGGTTACGAGCGCGTTTTTGGCGCGCGCGGAATCTGCTAGCGTTGAAACAGGACGTCGTGAACAATCCCGATCAAATCTGGATCGAAGCGCTGCGTGTGCTCGAACAGGGCAAGCCATTTGCCCTTGCCACAGTGATCAATGTGCGCGGTTCCACGCCGCGCGAGGTCGGCGCGAAGATGATCGTCCGCGACGACGGCCAGTTCGGCACGATCGGCGGCGGATGCGGGGAGGCGGAGGTTTTCCGCAAAGCCCGATTACTGCTCGACGATCGGGACAGCGCCCGGATGGCTGAAGTCGATCTCACCGGCGATTTCGATCAGCAGGAGATTGGGACGTGCGGCGGGCTGATGGATGTGCTCATCGAAAGATGGACGCCTGACGTTGACCTGACTCTCGCACGCAAGCTGGCGGGGGCCGCTTCAGAAAATCGACCCGCCGCACTGGTGACCGTGATCGATCCCGGCGATCGTGGAACGACTGCCGGTTCGCGGGTCGTGGTGGACCCGGGCGAGCGTGACAGTGATGCTCTTTCGCGAGTAGGGTTGCCGCCTTATGCGTTGGAACAGATTTCGGAACGCGCTGCGGATTCCCATCCGGGACTTCTCGAAGTTGATGCCGAGGGCGGGTTGCGCCATACGACACGGCTTGAGCCTGCCGGTCGCGCGCGCATCTTCGTCGATCCGATCACCGGGGCTCAACACCTGATTATCCTTGGCGCGGGTCATATTGCACAGCCGCTTGCTTCGTTTGCTTCGATGCTGGGATTTCACGTGACCGTGATCGACGATCGCGCGCAGTTTGCGAATCGCGAGCGCTTCCCGACTGCCAACGAAATAATCGTGAAACCGTTCGTCTCGGCCGTCGATTCACTCAAACTCAATCGCCACTGCTATGTCGTCTCTGTTACTCGCGGACACGCGTACGACGAGGAAGCGGTTCGCGCTGCGCTAAAACAGCCGTGCGGTTTTGTCGGGATGATCGGCTCGCGACGCCGCGTCCGTACGACGCTGGAGCGAATCGAAGCCTCGGGTATCCCGCGCGAGCGTGTGAACGAGGTTCACGCGCCGCTGGGACTCGATATCGGCGCCGAGACACCGGCGGAAATTGCTGTCGCGATAATCGCGGAGATTATTCGCGAGCGTCGCACCGGCGTGCGCGATCAACTGACGATGGGCGTGAAGTCGGGCCGGTTGCGTCCCAACACGTGAGCCTCGATGCGCGCGGTGGCCGGCATTCTGCTCGCGGCGGGGGAATCGCGCCGGATGGGATTTCCCAAGCCGCTGCTGCGCTTTCCTGACGGCCAAACGTTCGTCGATCGGATATCGCGTGCGATGCTTTCCGCTCTACCGCATCTCGTCGTGGTCGTTGGTGCGCACTCAGAACGGGTGCGCGATGCGATTGCGAAAGATCAACGCATCACGATAGTGGAGAACCGAGACTGGGAGCGGGGCCAGCTCTCTTCGATAAAATGTGCGTTGCGTACCGTCGATGCGAAGTTCGACGCGGCGGTTATTCATTTGATCGACCATCCGAGTGTAACCCCATCAACTTTCGCTGCCGTTCGCGACGCGTGGAACGCGCGAAGGACGCCCATTGTCGTCGCACGCCACAACGGACGACGGGGGCATCCTGTCCTGTTCGATCGCAGCCTGTTTGACGAACTGTTGGACGCCCCGGAGGATCGAGGCGCCCGTGTTGTCGTGAATGCGGAACCATCGCGGGTGAGTTACGTCGACGTTGATGACCCCGGAGTGACGCTCGACCTCGATACGCCCGAAGACCTCGCGCGCGCCGGCTTCCCGCCGGCGCCGGCGCAGGACAACTGATTACGAAGCGCCCATCTCCGACAAGACTTTCTGGGCTTCGGCAGCGATGTTGGGATTCTTCGAGCGGTCGGCGCTCGCCTGACGCAGGTAGCGAATCGCCTGATCGCGATCGCCCTGCTGGGCCATGATCTCGCCCATCCTCAAAGCTGCGAATGTCGAATTGGGATCGATTTCGTAGGCCTTGCGATAGTAGGGCAGGGCGTCTCTCGTTCTGGGCGGCGAGAAAGACATGTATGCTTCGCCGATGTTGAGATAGGCGGTCACTTCGTTCGGACGAGCCTTCGCGAGCTTCTGATAGACTTTGACCACCGAATCAAAGTCCTGTCGCGAGTTGTAATAAAGTCCGAGATAGACGTAAGGCTCATCGAGGGTGGGATCGATATCGGTCGCCTGCCACAGGAGTTTGACGGCCTTGTCGCTGTCGGTCATTTTTATTGCCGCATCGACGAGAGTATGAGCTTTCGCGGCATTGGTATCCTGGGCCGACGCGATTGCAGTGCTGGCGAGGGTTAAGGCCAGAGTGAGTGATAGAAGTCTTCGCATCGATATGGATTGCGCAATTTGCGTCCGCGTATTGCGGCGCCAGCTACGATGGTGCCATGAACGCGCCGGCATGCAAAGGATAAACAGTGAGTCGGCTATCGCGCGAGCCTGAATTTCGGGAGCTGAAATTTCACGCCAACGGCCTGCGCCTTCATTGCCTCGATTACGGCGGCGAAGGCAAACCACCTATTATCTTCCTGCACGGTGGCTCTGCGCACTCGCACTGGTGGGATTTCGTCGCGCCGGCCTTCACAGACAGGTACCACGCACTAGCCCTCGACCAGCGCGGACATGGCGACAGCGAGTGGCCGCCCGAATGGGCCTACGGCACGCGTCACTATGTTTCCGATCTGGAGACGATCGTCAGCAGTTGGACGTTCGGGAAACCGATTCTGGTCGGGCACTCGATGGGCGCGCATAACACGCTCGTGTTTGCGACGCGCAACGCGGACAAGGTGCGGGCGATCGCGGCGATCGACACGCCGCCTGATTACAGTGAGCGTGCCGTGGAGTTCCTGCGACATTTCTCCAAGCGCCCGCCGCGGCGCTTCGAATCGTTGGCGGAGGCGATAAAGAGCTTTCGCCTTCTGCCGCGCGAAACCATCGCGAAACAGGAGATACTCGATCACGTCGCGCGCTTTACGTTCAAGCGCGACGAGTACGATCAGTGGATACACAAGATCGATCGTCGAACCATGGTGCGCGAGCCTCTCGACCTCACCGACGAGGATCTCGCCCACATCACCTGTCCGGCATTGATCGTCAAAGTCAAGAACAGTCCGTTGCTCGATATCGCGATCGCGCGCAGGATGGCGAAGGCGATGCCGCAAGGGGCGCTCGCGGAAATCGATCACGGTCATCATCACATCATGTTCGACAACCCCGACGCCGTCATCAAAACTCTGCACGGGTTCTTCGATCGTCTCAGATGAACAAGCCGACCAGCCACTATTTTGAGGGCACGCCGCGTCTTCACTATCTGGAATGGAACCCGCACGCTCATCGGACGATAGTGCTGGTGCACGGAAATTCAGCGAATGCGTGGTGGTGGCAGTGGGTCGTCGCGGAGATGGCCGAGTTTCACATCATAGCGCTCGATTCGCGCGGCCACGGCGACAGCGCCTGGGTGACGCCGCCGGCCTATACGCCGGCGTACTACGTCGAAGATATCGCACGCTTTATACACGGCGTCTTGGGCAGGAGGAAGAAGCCCGTCCTCGTTGGGCATAGCATGGGAGGTCTGGCGACGCTGGCGTTTGCTGCGCGATACCCCGAGTTGGCAGCGGGCGCGGTCGTTATCGACGCCGCGCTGACTTCGAGCCGGGGGCGGGATCGATATCTGAGCAGGCTGAAGGCGCTTCCGGTCGTGACCTACCCCGATCTTGAAACAGCGGTAAAGCGGTTTCGATTGATTCCGGATGAGGGGGAAATTCCGCGCGAGCGTCTGGACGCGATCGCTCATCGAAGTCTGATGCGAACCGAGCATGGCAGATACACGCTGAAATTCGATCGCGAGAGTTTCTTCGGCGGCGACGGATTACCTGCGATGGAAGTGGCGAAGGAGATTCGCATCCCAACGCTGCTCGTGCGCGCGGAAAAAAGCCGTATCCTGACTCACGAGGCGGTGTCCGCCGCAGTCGAGGCGAATCAGCATCTCGGTGCGATCGAAATCTACGGCGCACATCATCATGTGCTGTTGGAAAAACCGGTCGAAACGGCGGACGTGATCGTGCAATTCGCCCGGCGGCATCTGTAGTTTTCGGAAAGGTTCTCTTTCCCGGAGGTGTATGAGGTTTGGGACTGCATTGTCCGCTGCCGTCGAATTGGATACAAGGCCGACGAAGATCCGCGATTCGGCGCGTGAAGCTGATTGACGGTATGATTCACGAAGAAAGAAACACCTCGAAGTGCATCAAACCGCATTCGAGTGAAGCAACGATTTGACGATCGATTTGGGACAGAATGACGCCGGCGGGAGCAGCCCGGGCAGGCGCGCGGTTAATGCAACATTCGCGGCCGCAGCTGTCGGTGCCCGATCCAAAATAAGCTTGCTGGATGCGAGCGTATCTCTGCGAAAAATCCTGCTGCCGGCCGTGCTCGCCGTGACAGTACTGGTTGTGTACTTTCCGGCCTTTACTAACAAGTTTGGGTTTACCGACGATTACCTCGACGCGTTTTGGTACAATCACGGTGAATTTCACTGGAGAACCGAAG
>DASPQU010000399.1:0-2017 GCA_035624805.1 Binataceae bacterium (SeqCode)
GAGCCCGGCTGCGGATCCTTTCCCGCCACGGCTTCGCATCCGACGAAACCGAGATGTTCAGCGCCCGGGCGCGCCTTGCGCTTGATCTCGAAGAGCGCTTCGAAAAATCGGGTATCGCCGACGTTGTGCGCACTTTCGACACCGCCGGAAGGGACGAAATAGGTCGCGCGCGCCGTCACGTCGAATCGAAACGGCTTGCTCCCCGGCGATTCGACGCCGAGATTCGCGCCCTCGAGAATGAAGAGCACGTAATCCATCGTGTGGCGATGGAGTCCGCACACCTCGCCCGGCTTGAGATCCATCTCCCAGACCTTGACGTCGTCGTTCTCGAACAGCACGCGCGTCGCGACCGGACCCAGCTCGCGATTTTCATGGGATTGCATCGTCAGCTCTCCTCGGTAAAGCATCCGCGATCGTGTTCTCGTGCACATGAATCGGTGTCAGCGGGAATCCCGTCGGGACCGAACGGGCGCTGGGTTTTCAGGCACGTGTAACATGCCGTTGAGCTTTCGGGATGAAACATCCGCTCGCCATTGCCGTCACGGAAATATGCCGTTTTGGTGCGCAGGTGCACGCAGAATCGAAAGCCGCTTGACGACGCCATGGCGGCTACGCGACCTCCTCGATCCCGGCACTCTTAAGAATCGCACGACGCACGACGGCTTTGGCGATTCGCACCTTGTATGCGTTGTCCGACATAGGAATTGCGCCCTTGAGCGCGGCCTCAGCTGCGTCGCGAGCGCGCGCAATATTGAGAGGTCGGTTCTTGATGACGTCCTCGGCCGGGGTCGATCGCCACGGTATTGGCGCAACCGCGCCCATCACGACTCGCGCGTCACGCACTTCTTTCGAATTCGGCCCGACGGTCGCGACCATCGCGGCTGCGCTCACGAGCGGCCAATCGAAACTCTGCTTCTCGCGAACTTCAAGATAAGAACTCCGCGCGTTATCCGGCGGCTTGGGTACGAGAATGGCCGTGATTATCTCACCAGGCACAAGAACATTCTCTCGTCGAGAGTCGACCGTGGGCAAGGTAAAGAACTTCTCGAGATCGACGGTCCGCTCGCTGCCCGGCCCCACGATATGCACGCTTGCACGATAAGCGATCAGCGCGGGCGCGAGATTCGACGGATGTACGATGAACGATGGGCCGCCGCCCAGGATCGCGTGATAGCGATTCAGCCCCGCGATCGAAAAACAGATCTTGCCGCCCTTTCTAAGGCAGAGGGTATCGGGATTTCGGAAGTACCAGCATCGCGGACGCTGCGTCAGATTGCCGGCCGCGGTCGCGAGATTGCGAATTTGCGGGGTCGCGGCGTTCTCGGCGGCTTCGGCAATCGCGGTAAATCGCTCGATGATCTCGGGATGATCAGCGATAGTCCCGATCTTTGCGAGCGCGCCGATCCTGAGGGAACCATCGGGCTTCACGTCGATTCCGTCGAGCTCCTTCAGCCCTTTCAGATTCACGAGCGTCGTCGGCGATGCAACGTCCAGTTTGAGAAGGTCAAGGAGGTCGACGCCGCCAGCGATCGCCATCGTGTTCTCGCGCCCGAGAAGGCGCGTCGCATGTGCGAGGTCAACCGGGGCGACGATTTCGAAGCGATTCACGTGCGACGCGCCTCCATCGCTTCGAAAATCCGATCCGGAGTCATCGGAAGTGCGCGCACCGGCGCGTCGATGGCATCCGACACGGCACACGCCACCGCTGCCGCGCTCGCAGTATGCGCGGCCTCGCCAAGGCCAACGACGCCCGTGTTAGTGACGCCGTTGGCGACCTCGACAAACATCACCTTGATCTCGGGCGTATCGACGGAGCCGACGAGCTTGTAGTCGTCCATCGTCGGATTGACCATGATGCCGAGGATCGGATCCATGCGGCGCGCCTCAAAGAGCGCGAATGAGATTCCCATCAGCACGCCGCCGTTGACCTGGCTGCGCGCGGTGAGAGGATTCACGATTCGCCCGGCGTCATGCACGGCGACGACCTGAATCACGCGCGTCACGCCGGTTTCGATAT
>DASPQU010000400.1:0-10317 GCA_035624805.1 Binataceae bacterium (SeqCode)
GAGGTCGATCAGATTGCCGAGTTCCTTCTTCTTCATCGCGCGATTGACTTCGCTGAAGGGAACCTCGGGCGGCACGATCTCGTAAAGCAGCACGCGCCCGACGGTGGTTTCGACGCGCTCGAACGCCGGATGGCCGTTGGCCTTGGCGGCGGCCGCCTTCGAGCCTTTCTTGGGCGGCTCCGGAGCAGGCGTTTCGGCATTTTTTGCCGCCGGCATACGCACGGTGATTTTTGCGTGCAGATCGACTTCGCCGTGATCGTAGGCGATTCGCACTTCGGCCGGGCTCGCGAAAAACTTGTCGTGGCCGGTCGCAAGAGGACGCTCGCGCGTCATGTAGTAGAGTCCGAGCACCATGTCCTGCGTCGGCACGATGATCGGCTTGCCGTGCGCGGGCGACAGGATGTTGTTGGTCGACATCATCAGGGCGCGCGACTCGACCTGCGCCTCGATCGACAGCGGCACGTGAACCGCCATCTGGTCGCCGTCAAAATCGGCGTTGTACGCAACGCAGACGAGGGGATGGAGCTGGATCGCCTTGCCCTCGATCAGCACCGGCTCGAACGCCTGGATGCCGAGGCGATGGAGCGTCGGGGCGCGGTTGAGCAGGATAGGATGCTCGCGGATTACCTCGTCGAGGATATCCCAGACATCCTTGCCCTCTTTTTCGACCATCTTCTTGGCGCTCTTGATGGTCGTGACATAGCCCTTCTCTTCGAGCTTGTTGTAGATGAACGGCTTGAACAGCTCGAGCGCCATCTTCTTGGGAAGGCCGCACTGATGGAGCCGCAGCTCGGGCCCTACGACGATAACCGAGCGACCCGAATAGTCGACGCGCTTGCCGAGCAGGTTCTGCCGGAAACGACCCGACTTGCCCTTGAGCATGTCTGAGAGCGACTTGAGCGGGCGCTTGGACGGTCCGGTAATCGCGCGACCGCGACGACCGTTGTCGAACAGCGCGTCAACCGCCTCCTGCAGCATCCGCTTTTCGTTGCGGATGATGATGTCGGGAGCGTTGAGCTCGATCAGGCGCTTGAGGCGGTTGTTGCGGTTGATCACGCGCCGATAGAGATCGTTGAGGTCTGAGGTTGCGAACCGCCCGCCGTCCAGCGGCACCAGCGGACGCAGGTCGGGCGGAATCACCGGCAGTATCTTCAGGATCATCCACTCCGGCTTGTTGCCCGATTCGCGGAACGCGTTGACGACCTTGAGACGCTTGGCGACTTTCTTGCGCCGCGCCTCGCTCGACGTCGCCTTCATCTCGGCGCGCAGCTCGTCGGCGAGCTTGTCGAGATCGAGTTGGGAAAGCAGCGTGCGGATCGCCTCCGCGCCCATCTCCGCCTTGAAGCTGTCGCCGTATTGCTCGCGCGACTCGCGAAAGCGGCGTTCGTTGAGCAGCTCCTTGTTCTGCAGCGGCGTCTCGCCCTTGTCGACCACGACGTAGTTCTCGAAATAGAGAACCTTCTCAAGCTCCTTGAGCGTCATGTCGATAAGGGTGCCGATACGCGAGGGGAGCGAGCGCAGGAACCAGATATGGGCGACCGGGGCGGCGAGATCGATATGTCCCATCCGCTCGCGGCGCACCTTGGACTGGATAACCTCGACGCCGCACTTTTCGCATACGACGCCGCGATGGCGCATGCGCTTGTACTTGCCGCAGTTGCACTCGTAATCCTTGGTCGGCCCGAAAATCTTGGCGCAGAACAGTCCGTCGCGTTCGGGCTTGAAGGTCCGGTAGTTGATCGTCTCGGGCTTCTTCACTTCGCCATGCGACCACGACCGAATAAGCTCCGGCGACGCGATCGCGATACGGATCGAGTTGAAGGAAAGGGGATTCTTGGGCTTTTCGAATAATCCGAAAAGATCTTCCATCGATTACTCCTTAGCGTTCCCCCGCGCTGCGCGGCTGCTCTTCCAGCAGTTCCATGTTGAGGCAGAGCGACTGCAGCTCTTTCACCATAACGTTAAACGACTCGGGCAGTCCGGGCTCGAGCGTATTCTCGCCCTTGACTATAGCCTCGTACATCCGGGTCCGCCCCGCCACGTCGTCCGACTTGACGGTCAGCATCTCCTGCAGCGTGTACGCCGCGCCGTACGCTTCGAGCGCCCACACTTCCATTTCTCCCAGGCGCTGGCCGCCGAACTGCGCCTTGCCGCCCAAAGGCTGCTGGGTAACGAGGCTGTACGGTCCCGTCGAACGCGCGTGGATCTTCTCTTCGACCAGATGGTGCAGCTTCATCATGTACATCACGCCGACCGTCACCGGCTGCTCGAAAGCAAGTCCGTTGCGCCCGTCGTGAAGCGTGCTCTGGCCGGATTCCGGAAGGTCCGCGCGCTCGAGCATCTGGAAGATTTCCTCTTCGCGCGCGCCGTCGAACACCGGCGACGACACATGGATTCCCGCCAACGCCTTTCCGGCGAGCTTGAACAGTTCGGCCTCGGCAAGCTCGTCGATAAATTCGTGGCCCTCGCGATCCGGATAGATTTCCTTGAGCCGCTTGCGCAGTTGCGCGACGGTCACTCCGGCTTTCAGGTCATTCTCGATTCTGCGGCCAAGCTCGCGCGCGGCCCATCCCAGATGCGTTTCCAGAATCTGGCCGACGTTCATTCGCGACGGAACGCCGAGCGGATTCAGCACGATATCCACCGGCGTGCCGTCGTTCAGATACGGCATGTCCTCTTCCGGCAGAATCCGCGAGAGAACGCCCTTGTTGCCGTGCCGTCCCGCCATCTTGTCGCCGACCTGGAGGCGGCGCTTGAGCGCGACGAACACCTTGATCATCTTGATGACGCCCGGAGCAAGCTCGTCGCCCGCCTTGAGGCGCTCGGCTTTCGCTCCGTAGTGCGCGCGCACCGCCTCGATATTGGCGTTCATCGCGGCGAGCGCCTGCTGCGCTTCGGCCTGCGCGCGCTCATCCTCGACGCGAAGCTGTCCCCATAGCGGGGGCGGCAACTCTTCGAGAATTTCGCCCGTCAGCGTATCGCCCTTGTTGAGCATTACGTGGCGATCGTCGCCGATCACGCGGCTGGCGAGCTTCTCGCCCGAAAACGCACGCTTGAGTTTGCGCAGCGTTCCCAGACGCAGGATTCGGATCTCCTCGGCCTCGTCGGTCTGGAGCCTCTCCGCTTCAAGATTTTCGATTTCCTGCGTGCGATCGTCCTTGCTGACACCGCGGCGCGAGAAGACCCGCGCGTCAATAACCGTGCCTTCGACGCCGGGGGGAACGCGCAGGCTGGTGTCGCGAACCTCGCCCGCCTTCTCGCCGAAAATCGCGCGCAGAAGTTTCTCTTCCGGGCTGAGCTGCGTCTCGCCCTTGGGCGTGATCTTTCCGACCAGGATATCGCCCGGACGTACCTCGGCGCCGATTCGGATAATCCCGCTCGCGTCGAGATCCTTGAGCGCCTCCTCGCCTACGTTAGGAATATCGCGCGTGATCTCTTCCGGTCCGAGCTTGGTATCGCGGGCGATACATTCGAACTCTTCGATATGCACCGAGGTGAAGAGATCTTCCTTCGCGACGCGCTCCGAAATCAGGATCGAGTCTTCGAAGTTGTACCCGCCCCACGGCATGAACGCGACGAGCACGTTGCGCCCGAGCGCGAGCTCGCCGAGATCGGTCGAGGGTCCGTCGGCCAGAACGTCACCCACTTTGACGCGCTCGCCCTTGACGACCACGGGGCGCTGGTTGATGCAGGTGCTCTGGTTGGAGCGCTGATACTTGATGAGGTTGTAGATATCGACGCCGGCGTCGCGCAGATCCTTGCTCTGCCGGTCGGCGCGCACCACGATTCGCTTGGCGTCGACGCTCTCGACCACGCCGTCGCGCTTCGCGATTACCGTCACACCCGAATCGCGTCCCACGGTCTTTTCGAGTCCGGTTCCCACCAAAGGCGCGTCGGTCTTGAGCAGCGGCACCGCCTGACGCTGCATGTTCGATCCCATCAGCGCGCGGTTCGCGTCGTCGTTTTCGAGAAACGGGATCAGCGACGCGGCGACCGAAACGAGCTGATTGGGCGAAACGTCCATGTATTGGACGTCCTCGGCGCGCACGACCGTGAACTCGCCGCCGATTCGCGCGGAGACGAGCTCGTTGGTGAATTTGCCGTGATTATCGAGCGCGGCGTTGGCCTGCGCGATAACCTTGTCCTCTTCGTCCAGTGCGGACAGATAGACGATCCGATCGCTGACGCGGCTGTTCTCGACCACGCGATACGGCGTCTCGATAAAGCCGAACTCGTTGACGCGCGCGTACGTCGAGAGCGCCGCGATGAGTCCGATATTCGGGCCTTCCGGCGTTTCGATCGGACATACGCGCCCGTAGTGCGTGGGATGAACGTCACGCACTTCGAATCCCGCGCGCTCGCGCGTGAGGCCTCCGGGGCCGAGCGCCGAGAGACGGCGCTTGTGCGCGATTTCGGACAGAGGATTGGTCTGATCCATGAACTGGGAGAGCTGCGAGGAGCCAAAGAACTCCTTGATCACCGCGGACGCCGGCTTGTAGTTGACCAGTTCCTGCGGCATCAGGGTCTCGATATCCTGCAGACTCATCCGCTCCTTGATCGCGCGCTCCATGCGGACCAGACCGATACGGAACTGATTTTCGACCAGCTCGCCGACCGCACGAACACGGCGGTTTCCGAGATGGTCGATATCGTCGACCTGGCCGATTCCATTCTTGAGATCGACGAGATAGCGGACGACTTCGAGGATATCCTCGCGGCGCAGCGTCCCCTGTTCGAGGGGCACATCGATCTTGAGCTTGTGATTGAGCTTGAGCCGGCCGACCTTGGAGAGATCGTAGCGCTCAGGGTTGAAGAACAGGTTGTTGAAGAAAGCGGTCGCGGTCTCCTTGGTGGGCGGATCGCCGGGACGCAAGCGTCGATAGATTTCTATAATCGCGTCCTGCGGATCGCCGAGCTTGTCCTGCGCGAGAGTAAGACGGAGCGGTCCGCCGCCGGGCTGATCCTCGGTGAACAGTACTTCTATCTGTTTGACGCCGTGGCTCTTGAGCTTCTCGACGGAGTCCTCGGTCAGCTCTTCATTGCACTGGACGAGGACCTCGCCGGTCGTCGAATCGACGATGTCGTGCGCCGAGACGCGTCCAACAACCTCGTCCATCGCGATCGGAATCTCGCTCACCTTCGCCTGCTCAAGCTGGCGGACGACGGCCTTGTTAAACTTGCGACCTTCGCGCGCGATTGTCTCGCCAGATTTGGGATCCTTCACGTCGCGGCTGACGCGCTGCCCTATCAGCTGATCCGGACGGAATTGCTTGGCGAGCTGTTTGGCGTCGAGGACGATGACGTCCTTCTTGTAGTAGTAGTTGAGCAGATCCTCGGTCGTCATCCCGAGCGCGCGCAGCAACACGGTCGCGGGAAACTTGCGCCTCCGGTCGATACGCACGTAAAGCACGTCGCGCGGATCGAATTCGAAATCGATCCAACTCCCGCGATACGGGATCACGCGCGCCGAGAACAGCAGCTTGCCGCTGGAATGCGTGCGCCCCTTGTCGTGTTCGAAGAATACTCCCGGCGAGCGATGAAGCTGCGACACGATCACGCGTTCGGTCCCGTTGACCATGAACGTGCCGTTGTTGGTCATCAGCGGAATCTCGCCGAAGTAGACCTCCTGCTCCTTGACGTTCTTGATCGAGCGGCGTCCGCCCTCGACGTCCCAGATAACCAGCTGGATTTTGACCTTGATCGGCGACGCGTAGGTCATGCCGCGCTGATGGCATTCGTCGACGTCGTACTTGGGCGGTCCGAATTCGTAGCTGACGAACTCCAGCGACGCGGTCTCGTTGAAGTCCTTGATCGGAAAGACCGACTTGAAGACCGCCTGCAAACCCTTGTCCTCGCGCTGATCGGAGGTCACGTCGGCCTGCAGGAACTCGTCGTAGGAGCGTTTCTGGATTTCGATCAGGTTGGGGATGTCGATAATCTTCTTGATTTTGCCGAACGATCGGCGCAGCCGAAGATTGCTCGTAACCTGCGTCTGTGAAGCCATTAATTCATCCCACCTTGCGCGACAGTAAAACAGCGCGCAGCGTAATCTGGATCAAAATAGGGATCGCGGCGGGCGCACGAATCCGTTCGCGCGTCCGTCGCGATCAAAACAGCCAATTTTAAGAAACCGCCGCGGCGCCTGTCGCGCTCGTGCGACGATCCCCACACGGGGCCTTTGGTCAAACAACCTCCGGCACTACTTGAGTTCGACGCTACCGCCGGCCTCCTCAATCTTTTTCTTGATATCCTCGGCTTCGGCCTTGTTAACGCCTTCCTTGACCGGTTTCGGCGCGCCGTCGACGAGGTCCTTGGCTTCCTTGAGTCCCAGTCCGGTGAGTTCGCGAACCACCTTGATGACCTGGATCTTCTTGTCGCCCGAACCGGTGAGGACAACCGTGAATTCGTCTTTTTCCACCGCCGGAGCCGCACCTGCCGCCGCGCCGGCCGCGGGAGCGGCTGCGACCGCCATCGGAGCAGCCGCCGAGACGCCCAATTCCTGCTCGAGCTCTTTGACGAGAGCCGCCGCTTCCATCAGCGAAAGATTCTTCAGGTAATCCTTCACCTGATCGCGGCTGAGCTGTGCTTCTGACATTTTACGTTCTCTCCTTGTGTTGCATCCGGGGAGATGTGGGAGCGCCCCGTAAGCCTGATTTTTTGTTTTTTAGTGGGACAGGCGTTCCTGCCTGTCCTGTCTCGTTTATTTCAAATCCATCGCTTCGCGTTTATCCTTCGACTTCGCTCGGAAAAATCTCGCTTCGCTCAGGATGACGCCCAAAGAGTTAAGTGTGACCTCAGGCGCCCGCCTCGGCGGCGCCGTTTTTCTTCCCGATCGCGTCGATAACCCTCGCCAGTGCTGATCCCGGCTCGTTCAGGAGCCGCACCAGATGCGTCGCCGGCGCCTGGATCAATCCCAGCAACTGCGCGAGTACGACCTCGCGCGGCGGCATCGTCGCCAGCGCCTGAACATCCTCGGCCGTGAGCGGCTTGCCTTCGAGCACTCCGCCGCGAATCTTGAACTTGTCGCCAAGCTCGCGGAACGAAACGACCGTCTTCGCCAACTCGACAGGATCGTCAGTCCCGATAATCAGTCCGACCGGACCGCCGAGTTTCTCATTGAGCGGCGCGAACGGCGTATTGTCGATCGCCCGGCGAATCAGCGTGTTCTTCGCTACTTTCAGCTCGCCGCGAACTGCGCGCAGCTTGCGTCGAACTTCGGTCGTTTCCGCGACGGTCATCCCGCGATACTCGGACACCATCGCGATTTTCGCCTTCTTGAAGCGGTCGGCGAGCGAATCGACGAACGCGGCTTTTTGTTCTTTCTTCATTTACGAATTCCGTTCAGGCCGCCTTGGCCAATTCGCGCGACGCCGAGGTCGGATCGACGCGCACCCCGGGTCCCATCGTCGACGAGACCGCGACGCTCTTGACGTAGTTTCCTTTTGCGCTCGACGGCTTGGCTCTCCAAATTGCGGAAAGAAGCGTATGCGCGTTCTGCGCGAGCTTCTCTGCCCCGAAGCTGAGCTTGCCAATCGGGGCATGGACGACGCCCGCCTTATCGACGCGAAAATCGACCTTGCCGGCCTTGACCTCGCCAACAGCCTTGGCGACATCGAACGTGACCGTCCCCACCTTGGGATTCGGCATCAGTCCGCGCGGACCGAGAATCTTGCCGATACGGCCAACCAGAGCCATCACGTCGGGCGTGGCGATCACGCGATCGAAATCGAGCCAGTTCTCTTCCTGGATCTTCTTGATCAAATCCTCGCCGCCGACGAAGTCCGCCCCCGCCTCGCGCGCCTCGCGTTCCTTCTCGCCCTTGGCGAGCACCAGCACGCGTGCGGTCTTGCCGGTGCCGTTGGGCAGCACGACGGTACCGCGCACGTTCTGATCGGCCTGACGGGGATCGACGCCGAGACGAATCGCGACTTCGACCGTCTCGTCGAACTTGGCGAGCTTGTTCTGCGCGATAATCGCGACCGCCTCGTCGAGCGGATAACGCTTTTCGCGATCGATCTTCTTTGCTGCTTCCGTGTATTTCTTGCCTGCCATCGCGGATTACCTGCTGCAGCCTACTCTGCTACTTCGATTCCCATCGAGCGCGCCGTACCGGCGACGGTTTTGATCGCGGCCTCGACATCCTTGGCGGTCAAATCCTTCACCTTGGACTTGGCGATCTCTTCGACCTGCGCGCGCGTCACCTTGCCGACCTTGTTCTTGTTCGGAGTCGGCGAGCCCTTGGGGATACCTGCGGCGCGCAGCAGAAGGATCGACGCGGGCGGGCTCTTGGTGACGAACGTAAAGGAGCGGTCCGCGTAGACCGTCACGATCACGGGAATCACCAGTCCCTGCATATTCTGCGTTTGGGCGTTGAAGGCCTTGCAGAACTCCATGATATTGACGCCGCGCTGTCCGAGCGCCGGTCCGACCGGAGGCGAGGGATTCGCCGCGCCGGCTGGAATCTGGAGCTTGATTTGTCCGACTACTTTTTTTGCCACGTTTAGCCGCTTTCTCTTTTCGGGCGGAGACCTCGATTCGAGACTTCTTTGCCGCGTTCAGCCGATTCGTCGTTTCGCGCGGGAACCTCGATGCGAGACTCTACGCCTTCTCCACCTGCACGAAATCGAGTTCCACGGGAGTCGCGCGTCCGAAGATCGAAATCAGGACGCGGACCTTGCCCTTTTCGGGTTTGACTTCCTCTACGGTGCCGTTGAAATCCTGGAACGGTCCGTCGATAACCTTGACCGCCTCGCCCACTTCGAACAGCACCTTGGGTTTGGGACGCAGCGCGCCCTCTTCCATCTGGGCCGTAATCTCGCGGACTTCGGATTCCGGGACTTCGGGGGGGCTGGTCGAATGGCCGACGAAGCCGGTTATCTTGGGCGTGTCCTTGATAACGTGCCATGTCTCGTCGTCCAGGATCATGTTGACGAAGATATAGCCCGGGAAGAATTTCCGACTGGAAATCTTGCGCTGGCCGCCCTTGCCGAGTTCCTGCACGCGTTCGACGGGAACCAGCACATCGCCGAACTTCTCTTCGAGATGAAGCGCGCGCACGCGTTCCTCGAGCGCGGCCTTGGCCTTGTGCTCGAAGCCCGAGTACGTATGCACCACGTACCACTTCTTTTCAGCGGTACCGGTAAGCTCTGTTTTCGCTTCCTGCATCTAATTCGGAGGCCGGAAATACCCGGCCATCACCCCAGCAAATAACGGACGACCCGCGAGGACCCCAGATCAATCAACCCCAGCCAAATCGCCATCACAACCGTCAGCGCTACGATCACCACGGTCGCCTGCGCCGTTTCTTTGGGCGAGGGGTAATGGACCTTCGAAAGTTCCGTCCATGCTTCCTGGACAAAACTTATGCCCTGATTGAGGTAACTTTTTAGGGTATCCATTTTTCGATTCTCACTCAAGCGCCCGCGCTTGATTATACAAGGCTATTCGTCTCTCCTCGGCTGTCGTTGGCTCGCGTCGCCTGCGAATCGATCATCATTCCACATGACACCACGCCGCCTGAAAAATGGCGGGTCAGGCAGGATTCGAACCTGCAACCCTCGGATTTGGAGTCCGATGCTCTAGCCGTTGGAGCTACTGGCCCGCTTTTGCCCACTCCCGACGCAGCGTCGATTCAGGATACCTTGGTTTCGCGATGCAGCGTATGCGAACGACAGGCCGGACAGAACTTCTTTATCGAAAACTTGTCGGTCTGCTTCTTTTTGTTCTTCGTCGTCGTGTAGTTGCGCCGCTTGCATCCGTCGCACGCCAGCGCGATCAGGTCTCTCATTATTATAACTCCCGATCTCTGTTTATCGCACCCGCACTCTTATGGGTCCTCGCCCCGTCGGGGAGAGGACGGCGCGAAGCGCCAGGTGAGGGTCCGCTGTCAGCGCGTCGCGAATTCGCGACACGCGGTTCAAATAATCGGCCGCAAAAGATGCGCCTTAGAAGACGACCCTCATCCGGAGCGGAAGATTGCTCCGACCTCTCCCTGATCCGGGAGAGGTTCTGCAAGGTCGGCCTCATGAGGATTGACGCGCTCGGCAATTCGACGCCCATTTCTTCCAAAAAAGTCCTCAGTGGGACAGGCATCGCTGCCTGTCCTTACGCAATCCACTCCGACAATTGACGCACTCGGCGGTCGAATCTTTCATTATGATGGAGCCCACGACGGGAATCGAACCCGTGACCTCTTCCTTACCAAGGAAGTGCTCTACCGACTGAGCTACATGGGCTTCCCCCGAAAAACGTCCGAGCCTTCGATGCCTCTCTGACTAAACCCCTTTTCCAGTCCGGACTATATCTCTTCTCCGTCCG
>DASPQU010000401.1:0-2669 GCA_035624805.1 Binataceae bacterium (SeqCode)
GCTCGCGGATTTTGCGTCGATCGACCTCGAGCTGCGTTTCGCCGGGGCCGCGCGTCCCGACCATCCCGGACCCCGAGCCTCCCCCGCGAACGCGCGAAAGATGGGTCCATTGTCGGGTCAGGCGCGGCGCGAGATAGCTAAGTTGCGCGATCTCGACCTGCAGCTTGCCTTCGAGCGTGCGCGCACGCTGCGCAAAGATATCGAGGATGAGCTGACTGCGATCAATTACGCGCGCGTTGAGCTCCTTTTCGAGATTGCGCGCCTGCGCGGGGCTAAGCGCGTCATCGAAGATCGCGAGCGTCGATCCCGTTTGTTGCGCGACCTCGTGAACTTCGGCGGTCTTGCCCTTGCCGATAAACGTACGAGGGTCGGCGGCCTTGAGCCTTTGCACCACGGTCGCGGCGACTTCCGCGCCGGCGCTTTCGGCGAGGCCTTTGAGTTCGGCCATCGATTCGTCGGTCGGAATCTCGTCGCGCGAACCAAGTTCGATTCCGACCAGAACGGCGCGTTCGCCGTCGCGCCCTGTTACACGGTTTGAGGTTATGCCCAGTCGACTATTGTCCAAGTTCTAAAGATTGTCCGATTTTACCAAAGCCGCCGCCGCTCGGCTAAGCAGGTCAGATTCGCCATGGTCACGACATGGAAGCTGCTCACCGCAGTTGGACGGCGCCGGGGGCGAGCATACGCTCGACGTCGGCAACGAACGAATTGGTCGGCGAAACGCGATAGGTATCGCCGAGCAGAAGCACCGCCTCGCGGCCCGCTTCGACCTCGAGATGTAGGTACGTCAGCGAGCGTCCGGGATACTTCGCCAGCATCGCGCGCAGTTCGTCCAATCCGCCGTTGCTGAGGCGTTCGCGCGACGCGCGAATTCTCACCTCGCGGACCGCATCGACAAGCGCGGTATCGAGCGGCTTGACCTCGTCGACGATAATCTGGGCGCGCTCCTCGTCCACGTCGAGCTTGCCGCGAACCGACACCGGCTCTCCGCTGGTTATCGCGGCCTCGTGGCGCTGCCACGTTTCCGGCCACGCGATCGCCTCGACCACGCCTTCGCGGTCTTCGAGCGAGAACGTCGCATATCGCTTGCCGGCCTTGTTGTTCTTGAGCTTAATCGCGTGGATCACGCCCGCGAGATTGATCTGGCTGCCGTCGGGCGCAGACGCGAGGTCGGAAGTCGTCAGCTTGCTGATACGCGCGAGCTCGCGATCGTATTTGTCCAGCGGATGCGCCGTGATGTAGAGCCCGAGCGCCTCCTTCTCATACCTGAGTTTCTCTGCCGGCTCCCATTCCTTGACCGCCTCGCGCCGCGCGGGAACGCCGGGCTTTGCCGCGGCTGCGCCGAACAAACCCATCTGATTTCGCACCGCGTCGTCCTGAAGCCGCTGCACGAGCTTGAGCACATCATCAAGCGACGCGACCAAAGCGGCTCGCGGCTCGCCGGTGAAATCGAACGCGCCGCATTTGATTAGTGCTTCGAGGACGCGGCGGTTGATAAACTGTCCGTCGATGCGCGTGCAGAGGTCCAGCAGGCTTTCAAACGGACCTTTGTTGTTTCGCTCGGCGATCACCGCTTCGGCGGTCTTCACCCCGACGCCGCGAATGCCTCCCAATCCGAAGCGCAGCGCACCTTCGCTGACCGTGAACTTGACGCCGCTGTGATTCACATCCGGCGGCAGCATCCGGATCTTCATCTCGCGCAGCGCAGAGATGTTCTTGTAGGTCTTGATCTGATCGTCCATCTCGAGCGTCATCAGCGCCGCCATAAATTCGAGCGGATAATGCGCCTTCAGATATGCGGTCGTGTACGAAGTCAGTGCGTATGCGGCCGCGTGCGATCGATTGAACCCGTAGGATGCGAACGTCTCGATTTTCTCGAAAATCGATTGCGCGAGTTCGGCGCTCGCCCCCTGTCGGCGTGCGCCCTCGACGAAGCGCTCGCGCTCCTTCGCCATCACGTCGAGCTTCTTCTTGCCCATCGCGACGCGGAGCATGTCCGCTTCTTCGAGCGTGTAGCCGGCGAGAGCCTGCGCGACGCGCATCACCTGCTCCTGGTAGATGATAACTCCGTAGGTGTCTTTCAGGACGGGTTCGAGCGCGGGATGGTCGTACTCGACTTTTTCGCGGCCGTTCTTGCGCTTGATGTAAACCTCGGCCATCCCGGAATCGAGCGTGCCGGGCCGAAACAGCGAGATCGCCGCGATAACATCCTCGAAGCACGACGGTTTCATGTCGGTGAGAAACCGCCGCATCCCCGATTCAGTCATCTGGAAGACGCCGACGGTGTCTCCGCGCGACAGAAGGCGGTAGGTATCTGGATCATCGAGCCGCAGGCGATTCAGATCGGGCGGCTCGACGCCGCTGGCTTTGATCAGATCGAGGGTGTCGGTGATGAGCGTCAGATTCTTTAGCGCAAGGAAGTCGAACTTAATGAGCCCGATCTCCTCAACACCCTTCATCGAATACTGCGTGATCGCGAGCGGCTCCGCCCCGCCCTCGCCGCGCTCTTTGTCGACGTAAAGCGGAACCATCTCTTCCAGCGGGACGTCCGAGATGACGACGCCCGCCGCGTGCTTGGAAGCGTGGCGCAGCAATCCTTCGAGCTTGAATGCGTAATCGAACAGTTCGGGATATTTCTTGCGCTCCTCCTTGAGACGCGGCTCCATTTC
>DASPQU010000402.1:0-3797 GCA_035624805.1 Binataceae bacterium (SeqCode)
GCCCGTATCAGGAAGCCTGCGTGATGGAACCGGTCAGCGGCGCCGTCATCTTTGCGCAAAACGAGCACCGGCCCTGGCCGACGGCTTCGTTGGCCAAATCGATGCTGATGCTGATCGTCGCCGAGCGCCTCGACAACCGAAGTCTCAAGCTCGATGACAAAGTGACCGCGTCCCGACTCGCTTCGAAGATGGGAGGATCTCAGGTCTACCTGAAAGAGGGCGAGGTTTTCACCGTCGACGAGATGATGAAGGCGGTCGTCGTCCATTCGGCGAACGACGCATCGCTCGCGATGGCGGAATACATCGCAGGCTCCGGCGAAGCATTCGTCCAGCTCATGAACGAGCGCGCCGCGCAGCTCGGGATGAAGGACACGCACTATTACTCAGTGCACGGATTGCCGCCTGCGCCCGGTCAGGGGACCGACGTTTCAAGCGCGTACGACGAGGCGCTTCTCGCGCGCGAGCTCGTCCGGCATCCGCAGATTCTTAAGTGGTCGGCAATCACAGTCGATCGGTTTCGCGCCGGGACGTTTGAGCTGCGAAACACAAATCATCTCGTGTTCAATTACAACGGATGCGACGGGCTGAAGACCGGCTTCTACTACAAGGCCGGGTTTAACGTTGTCGCGACCGCGCAGCGCAGTGGGATGAGGCTTATTGCGGTCGTGCTCGGATCGCCACGCAAGCATCAGAACTTCGATGAGGCCGCGAAGCTGATGTCGCAGGGTTTTGCGTCGTATGAAATGAAGCAGATCGCGAAGAGGGGGACGTCAGTCGGGCAGCCGATAGCGATCAAGGATGGCGCCATCGCATCGATCACGCCGGTCTATGAATCCGATGCGGCGATTTTCCTGAAGCGCGGCGATTCCAAGACCGCTTACAAGGTGCAGTACGATATTCCCGCGTCGCTGAACGCGCCTATCACAGCGGGACAAAAACTCGGAACTGCACAGGTGATGGTGGATAATCATTCCATCGCAACCGTCGCGCTCGTCGCGCCCTCCGACGTCGGCGTGAAGCCGTCGATGGTCCATCGCCTGCTGGGCAGCCTGTGATCACGTCCGCCGCTGGATTCAGGCTGCCTCGATGCAGCCCGGGTACGGCGTTTACACATCGCCGCAGATTTGGACAATAGACCCGATGCCACATCGCGCGCGCTGGGCTGTCGTCATCCTGGTATCCGCCCTCGTCATATGGGTTGGCGGAGGGCTGGCGCTTCATTTCGGCCAGATCCGTCATAATCAACTTGGCTACGATATCGAGCGGGAATTTCCGCCTGACAAGACGTACAGACCCGGTGAGATCTTCGCATCGACCCTCGCGGCGATCATGGACCACGAACTCCATACAGGATTTGGATGGCGTCCCAACGACTTTCCGCTATGGGGCCCGAAGGTCGCCGCGGATAACAATGCGAATCGTCAGCTCGGAATCATCATGGCGGTGCGCGAGACGATGCGCGTGTTCAAAGACCATCTAACGAAGGTCTCGTCCAACGAATACGACCAGAATTTGGTGGTCGCTGATACCGATTTTCGCAACGATGCCGAACGCTGGATACTGCCCGCGCCCGAGGGCAAGTACAACGACGGCATCGAGCACTTGCGCGCCTATGTTGCGGGATTGCGCGCCAGCCCGCCGACGTCGCGAGAACTCAACTTGCGCAGCGTCGAACTGATCCGATTATTCCAAACTTGGACCGATCTGCTCGGTGACGCGCACGCGCGCCTGTACAGCACCCGGCGCGAAAACGGCCGTCCGATTGGCATCTGGGATTGCGACAAACTCTTTTATCACGCGCAGGGTTACGCGCACGTCATCTACCATATGATGCTTGCCGTGAATCGCGAGTACTCTGCTCAAATCAAGTCAGACCCGGTGCTCGAATCGCTGATGAACGATTCAATTGACGCTCTGGGTAAAGCCGCGGTGATGAAGCCGCTGATTGTGTTTAACGGCTCGCCCGACGGTATCTTTGCAAATCATCGACGCAATCTGGATACATACATTACCGAGGCGCGCCAGAAGATGTACTCGATTCGCGAAGAACTCCAACGCTCGCCGCTTTGACGTGTTTTTCTGTCATTCCCGCGCGTCTGATTCAGTCATTTCTGGCGCGCGAGGAATCCCGGACCCGCATACGCGACCTGTGGCTCAGCGCCTGCGCTTGCGCGACAATTCATTCGGTGGATGAGAAATACAATCCGTTCCCGTGGCTGCCGTTCTGGCCGAAGCTGGGACCCCGATTGCACATCCCGAGCGCGATCGCAGCCCTGATTGTGGCCGCCGCCCTCATCTGGCTCTGCGTGCGCTACGGCTGAAAATTCACGCGATGGATTTTCGGGATCGCAGTGACAGAGTCGGTCGATTCGCTCGTCGCAAGCGAGATGAATCGGGTCAGATCGTCGCGCAGCCTGGCCACTACTATACCTCGATACCCGTCCGGGAAATTGCGCAACTTTGCGATCGCCTTTTCATATTGCGATCGCGCTCCATCCGGATTCCCGCGCTCAGCGTGAAGGATCGCGACCGCCGCCTGGATCATCCCCTGAATGAAGACCTTCTCGTGGTCCCTGCTCCGCCGCCAGAGATCTTCCCACACTTCGTGGCACGCGAAGAACCGACCGGCATTGAACAGTTCTATCCCGCGTTCGAATAGATTCTGTTCGGCGTCCGACATCCGTTGGCGCGGCTACATCCCGCGACCGTGACGCAGCAGGCGTCCCGACATCGTGCCGGTCTCGACTCCGTCAACCATCGTCACTTCGCCGTTGACGAGAATGTAGCGGTAGCCGTCGGCCCTTTGGACGCGGCGCCATTCGCCGCCCGGAAAATCCCGCGCGATCTCGACGGGGCGAAGTCGGAGATTGTCGTAATCGTAAACGACGATGTCTGCTGGCGCGCCTTCGCGCAGAGTACCGCGATCGCGGAAACCAGCGCACATCGCAGGCAGCGCGGACAGCCGCCAATGCGCATCTTCGAGGCTCATGCACGCATTGTCGCGCGCCCATTTCGTTATGAACTCGGTGGGATACTTTCCGCCCGTGAAGAACTTCGTATGCGCGCCGCCGTCGGAAACGCCTGGAATCAGCCATTCGTACGAGACCATCTCGCGATTGAAATCCTCGCGCAGATTCGGACCGGGCGAGAAGAATTCGGTGCGCAACTCGTCTCCGACGGCAACGTCAAGCATCACGTCAACCGGATGCTTTCCAGTCGTCTCAGATATCGCCCGCAACGTCATCCCTTCGTACGATTTGAGATCGTCGCGATAGACTCGAGTGAATACGATTTGATCGAACGAGTCGGTGATCACGCGCGGGATATTGGCGCGTAATGCGTCGCGGCGCGCCGGATCTCCGAGCTTGCGCATTCTGTCCGCGGGCTCCCCGGTCGTGGCTTCGCACCACGCCGGAATATCATCGAATAGATTCCAATCCACAAACGTGAAATCCATGCCCGTATCGCCCGTTGCGCCCTGGCCGTAGACGGGAAGCCCGCGACGGCGGCAATCCTCCAGCCATGCGATGGCGCCGCGATGGATCTGCGGCGCTGAATCGCGCGGCTGCACAACGTTGTACAGAATCGGTCGTCCGCTAATCTCGGCAAGCTTCTCGTAGTGGAGCGAATCCTTTTTCGGATCGCCCGACACGAGTGTCATCTGCATGAAGCCCTCATTACGACGCGCGAGCACCCGCGCGAACGCGATACAGGTATCGTCGCTCATCACGTCCGACACCATCGGCGAGCCGTCGTAGTCACGCTGCACGCACGCCGGGCCGTTGGGATCGAGTCTT
>DASPQU010000403.1:0-4810 GCA_035624805.1 Binataceae bacterium (SeqCode)
ATGGGTGCGATTCCGAAAATACAGCGCAGGCTCGATGATCTGCTGCGTCGATTCGGGCGGATCGCGATAGAGATTATCGACTGCGGGCCATCCTCCGCGTTTGTATGCTTCGGCGACGAAGTTGACGCCGTCGGAATACTGGAACATCAGCGGCTCGGCGAGTCCCGCCGGAGTATCCTTTGATTGCGCTGCAAAGCTCTGCGGCAGCGATTCGAGTCGCGATGAAAGTTCGTCGGCGTTTTGATTATTCATCGCGCCCATGATGCATCCGAAACCTGCCAGCGTCGCATCGCCTTCCGCAACGGATTTCAACGCAAGCTCGGCATCTCCATTGTCGCGAAGTCCGTCGAGTTTTTTGTCGATATCGAAGTTCTCATCCTGAAGCGCATGCGTGAGTTCGTGCGCCAGAAGCATCTCGCCGACCAGGTCGCGTCGGATGACGAATTGAAGGGTGCTTGGCCAAAATCCGATTTGGTAGGAGCCTTCAACCAGGACCATCTGTTGGCCGCGCGGATCGTAAAATCCGGCAATCTGGTTCTTCAGCAGTTTGACGGTCTCTTTCTTCAGGTCGATTCCATTGGGATAAAGGCCCACCATCGCCCCCGCGCGACCGTCAGCATCCAGTTGCTCATCGGTATAGTCGCGCGCGAGGTCTGCAACGACCATTTCCTCCACCTGGCTGGGAGTCTTCACGACGATCGGTACTTCGGATTTGAACCGCAGCTCGCGAATATTCTGAAGGCGCGTTTCGATTTTGTCCGCGTTGCTTTGATCGACGCGCCCGCCGTGCACCAGCATGTATGCGCATCCCGCGACGGCCACGAGCAGAATTGCGAAAAAGGCGAGCCTGCGTTGAACCCGAAATCCGGCGGCCGCGCTCATTCGCTGACAATTACCATCGGATAACTGTATCGCAATGAGCAGGCGTCAGCTCTATGGACCGCATCGATGCGGCTGCTGAAGGCGCCCATCCGAACGCGATAGTAGTGTTGACGGCCCGCGCTGACCCGCAAAACGCGTACATCGCCGTAGCTGCTCGACAGGTCGCGGCACACGCGATTCGCGCTCGACGAGTTCGAGTAGCATCCCGCCTGCACGTAGTAGCGGATGGGAGTGCCGGGCATGCGACTACCCGCCGGCACGCTCGGCACATCCATCCGAACGCGAGCGGTGCCCATGTCGGTGATGCCGAGGATCGTCGCGGCGCGATGGGACAAATCGATCTTGCGGCCTTTCTTATAAGGTCCGTGGTCGTTGATGCGTACCTCGACGGATCTGCCGTTGGCCAGATTGGTCACCATCACGTAGCTGCCGATGGGGATGACGGTCGAGGCCGCGGTGAGGTCCTCCTGATCGTATATCTCACCGTTCGCCGTGCGATGTCCGTTGAAACCGGGACCGTACCACGACGCTACGCCGATTATCGCGCCCTTTGTCGGCGGTGTCACCTGAGGAGACGGAGGCAAAGGCGCCGGCGCTGGAGGGGGCGCGGACCGAAACAACGAGCATCCGCCCGCTGTCAGCATCACGATCAGCACGCATATGCCGATACTACGCCGCATCCCGATTCCACGCCGCACCGCACCCCTGCAGGCTTGTCGGAATTATACGGCATTGGCCTCGCCTTCCGAAACCTCAGCGAAGGCCACATGACGATTCCTCACCGCGCGTGCTAGCATTCCAAGACACCTGTCGAAGCCACGATGCCGATAACCAGGACTGCGATCGAAGATATCGAAGCTCGCACGCTCGCTCCTTACGCGATGCTTTCGCGGGAGAGCCGCGGAAGGCGATTCTCAGAGCCGGAGCATCCGATGCGAACCTGCTTCCAGCGCGATCGCGATCGCATAGTGCACTCCGCCGCGTTTCGCCGCCTCGAATACAAGACCCAGGTCTTCGTGAATCACGAGGGCGACTACTATCGTACGCGACTGACGCACACGATTGAGGCAGCTCAGATAACGCGTACAATCGCGCGTGCGCTTGCGCTGAACGAGGAACTGGCTGAAGCTGTCGCGCTCGCGCACGATCTCGGCCATACGCCGTTTGGGCACGCGGGAGAGGAAGTGCTCGACGAATTGATGACCGAGCACGGAGGTTTCGATCACAACGCCCAGAGCCTCCGCACCGTCGATTGGATCGAAACGCGCTATCCGAATTTCCGCGGGCTGAATCTGACGTTCGAAGTTCGCGAGGGGATTATCAAGCATTCGCATTTTCACGATCGACCCGCGGCGCAGGAGTTCGATCCTTCAACGTACCCGTGTCTGGAAGCGCAAATCGTTGATTTAGCAGACGAGATCGCATATCTCGGCCACGATATCGACGACGGGCTCAAGGCGGGAATGCTCACCCACGCGGAGCTCAACGAATCTTCCTTGTATCAAGAGGCAAATCAGGCCGCGCGTGCGGCAGCCGCGAGTGCACCGGCTAATATCGAGCGCTATCAGACAGTGCGGCGGGTTATAAACGCAATGACCACCGACCTGATCGGCAGCATCGCAAGCGAGGTCGAAAGTTCGCAAATCGATTCGATTGCGCGAGTGCGCGCCGCGAATCGCCCTCTTGCGGCATTCTCGCCAGCGATGACCGAGCGCGTCGGCGAGCTCAAGACGATCATGCGGGAGCGGCTGTATCGGCATTATCGCGTTATAAGGATGACGGAAAAGGCCGGCAGGGTGCTGGAAAGCCTCTTCAATGCGTATATGAGCGAGCCGCGGCAGATGCCGGGGCACGTGCTCGCGATGCACGAGCGCGACGGGGAATCGATCGCGCGAATCGTCGCAGACTATATCGCCGGGATGACCGATCGCTTCGCGCTCGACGAATACAAAAAACTCTTCGATCCCGACGAGCGCGTGTGATCCGCCGATGCGTCAGACCAGATCGCTAATCATCCGCTCCGAGGATCACCTTAACGACAGACTCGGTGTGATTTTTCTCGTGGGTCCTGACGAGATTGGGGACATCGCGATCGAACGCCTGGGCGAATACTTCGGACGCGGAGTGCATATCATCAAGGCGGTGGTCGCCCGGGATCGCGTCGAAGTTGAGGTCGAGGCGAGCTGGTTTCCCGAGGAATCGAACCGTCTCGTCGAAGCCGCCGTGCGTCTGCGTGAGCGCAAGCTTTATCGCTCTGCGCAGTCGCTGCTCAAGGAAGCGATAGAACTCGATCCTCTCAACGCCAATGCGCTGTTCGAATCGGGACTGATTCTCGCGCACAGCGGGACGCATTCCGAGGCGCTTGCGATGTTCGTGCGCGCGCGCGAGACCGGACCTGAGAACGCCGCGATGTTCAACGCGATGGGTGCGGCGTGCATCAAGCAGGAGCGCGCATCGGCGGCGATCGGATATTTGCGGCGTGCGCTGGAGCTGGAGCCGAAGAACTTCATGGCCCGTAGGATGCTCGGCGGGCTCGGACACAAGCCGCCGGCGGCGGAACGACCGAAGCCCGACAAATCCGACCGCGCCGCAAAGACCAAATCGAAGTAGACCGAAGCTCACCAATCGTTGCGGCGCTGGCGCAGGTGCGCCTAAGATTCGGGTATGCCCGAACAGGAAATCCTTTTCATGCGCGGCGCCTTCGCGCCGCTCAAAGTCGAGCGCGCCGAGGGAGCCTATCTTGAAACCAACGTCGGCAGGATTCTCGACGCCGGAAGCGGCGCGGTCGTTGTCAATATCGGCCAGGGACGCGAGGAACTCGCGAAAATTGCCGCCGATACGATGGCGCGCCTCAACTATATCGTGCCGCTTTGGGTTTCCGAGGAACGTGAGCGCCTGGTTCGGCGGCTGGCGGGATGGACGCCGGCCGGTCTGAATCGATTCTTTTTCACCAGCGGGGGATCGGAATCGGTCGAAGCCGCGCTGAAGTTCGCGATTCTATACCAGAAGGTCAAGGGCAGGATGTCGCGCAAGAAGATCATCTCGCGACAGTTCTCGTATCACGGCAATACTCTTGGAGCGCTCTCGGCAGGCAGCACCCTGCGCCGCGCCGATTACGAGCACGTGCTGTTCGATTGGCCGAAAATTCCACCGTCGTTCTGCTATCGATGTCCGTGGAACAAGACGTATCCCGGATGCGATATCGATTGTGCGAACGCACTCGAAGAGGAGATTCAGCGCCAGGGCGCCGAGAATATCGCGGCGTTTATCGCGGAGCCGATGATGGGAGCGAGCGGCGGTTCGGTTCCACCGGTAAAGGAATACTGGCCGCGACTGCGCGAGATTTGCGATCGTTACGAAATCCTGTTGATCGCCGACGAAGTGATGACCGGGTTCGGACGGACGGGACGACGTTTCGCCGTCGATCATTGGAATGTGAAGCCCGATATCCTTGTCGGTGGCAAAGGGCTCACCGGCGGATACATGCCGATGGGGATGATCGCGGTCGACGAGAAGATCGTGACGCAGTGCGAGTCCGCAGGCGTCGACTTCATGTTCTATACCTACAGTTGTCATCCCCTTGCCTGCGCGATCGCCGATGGCGTGCTCGCGATCATGGAACGAGAGAAACTCGTCGAACGCGCGGCGGAGGTGGGGGCGCGGATGGGCGCTCATTTAAAGGAGGAACTGTCGGGACATCCGATGGTCGGCGATATCCGCGGCGTCGGGATGTTCTGGGGAATCGAATTGGTGCGCGACAAGAAGACCCGCACGCCGTACCCGCCGGAATTGAAATGCACGAATCGTGTGCTTGCGGCGGCGATTCGACGCGGACTGTTCTTCTATCCGTCGACCGGGATGGCGGGGAAGGCGGGCGGCGATGCGATGATGATCACGCCACCGTATGTAATCAACGACAACGATATCG
>DASPQU010000404.1:0-6885 GCA_035624805.1 Binataceae bacterium (SeqCode)
CCCTGGACGCCGCGCTGCGCGACGGTTTCATGCCCGCTTCGCCCGAGCCGCGCGTGTGCGAATGGTGCGACTATCGCTGCGTATGCGGCCCTTACGAAGAGCAGCGCACTGGCGTGAAGCCAGCGGCGCGCCTTCACAAACTCAACGACTTGAGGGCAGCTCCATGACCCTCGCCGACGCCAGGGTGCGCGAGCGGATTCGCTCCGATCTCGACACCAGCTTGATAATCGAAGCCGCGGCGGGAACGGGCAAGACGACTGCGCTAGTCAGCAGAATCGTCGCGGTGATCGCCTCAGGGCGAAGCCAACTCGCCAATATCGTCGCGGTCACCTTCACCGAAAAAGCCGCAGGGGAACTCAAATTAAGATTGCGCTCCGAACTGGAGCGCGCGCGCCACGAGGATTCACGCGGCGACGAGGAGAAAAGGCGTCTCGAAAAAGCGATGACGCAGCTCGAAGAGGCGCGTATCGGGACGATCCATTCCTTTTGCGCCGACCTGTTGCGCGAACGTCCGGTCGAGGCCCGCGTCGATCCGATGTTCGAAGTCGCACCCGAAGACGTCGCCGGCGAATTGTTCGAACGGGCGTTCGATCGATGGTTTGCCGCTGTGCTCGATAATCCGGGCGAGGGGATGCGACGTCTGTTGCGCAGGCGCGATCTCGCCGAGGGCGAGGGGCCGCGTCCGTTCGCGCGGCGTGCCGCCGAGGAACTCGTGCAATGGCGCGACTTCGATACGCCGTGGCGACGTTTCGACTTCGATCGCGACAGCGAAATCGATTCGCTGGTAAGCGAAATTTCAAAGCTCGGCGAGATCGCCCGCGAAGGTGATTCCGACGACTATCTGGCCCGCGCGCTCGACGACATCTATCGGCCCGTTTCGGAAGCCACTCGCCTCGAAGCGGTGCGCGGACGCGACTACGACGCGCTGGAACAGGTTCTCGCCGGCCTTCTGCGCGGCAATGGTTCGCGCTTTCGATGGCGCGGCTACGGCGACAAGTTCGGAGAGCGTGATCGCGTGGACGTGATCGCGAGGCGCGACGCTCTGCGCGAGCGCCTCGAACGATTTCGACATGATGCCGGCGCCAACCTCGCACCTCGTCTGCGCGAAGAGATGTGGCCGCTGGCAGCGGCGTTCGAAGATCAAAAGCGCCGCTCGGGCGTTTTAGATTTCCTCGATTTGCTGCTGGTCGCGCGCGACCTGGTTCGCGACGACACCTCGGTTCGCGCGGAACTCCAGCGCAAGTTCACACATATCTTTATCGACGAGTTCCAGGACACCGATCCGCTGCAGGCCGAGATCCTGCTACTGCTTTCCGCAGACGACCCTGCCGAGTCGAACTGGGAGAAGGTCCGCCCGGTTCCCGGTAAACTCTTTATCGTCGGCGATCCCAAGCAATCGATTTACCGCTTCAGGCGAGCCGACGTTGCGCTCTACCAGATCCTCAAGCACCGGCTCGCTGAGCGTGGCGCCGCGATCGAGCATCTGACTGTGAGCTTTCGCGCGACGCCCGATCTGCAAGAGATGGTCAATTCCGCGATCGCGCCGTTGATGCCCGACGAATCGACGACGCAGCCTGCTTACGTAGCCCTGGAGAAATATCGAGAGAACGAAGTCGCGCAGCCTTCGATCGTTGCGCTGCCGGTTCCCGAGATTTACGGCGACTTCGGCCGGATCGTCGATTACAGAATCGATCAGTCGCAGCCCGACGCGATAGCTGCATTCATCAAGTACGTGATAACGGATAGTGGATGGACCGTGACGGAGCGCGAATCGCCCGATGTTCGCGTGCCGATTCGCGCCAATCACATCTGCGTGCTCTTCCGCCGTCTCAATTCTTTCGGGCGCGACGTTACGCGCCCCTATATTCGCGCGCTCGAAGCGCGACATGTTCCGCATATCCTGGTGCGCGGCGGATCGTTCAACGCGCGCGAAGAAGTTGAGGCGATCCGCAATCTGCTCGGTGCTATCGAGCGTCCTGACGATGAATTGATCGTCTTCGCCGCCCTACGCGGCCCGGTTCTCGCCGTTTCGGACGATGTGCTTTTCGAATTTCACGAGCGGACGCGACGGCTTCATCCCTTTCAGAAAATCTCCGATGATTTGCCGACGCGGCTTGCCCCGGTCCGCGACGCGCTGGGGCTGCTGCGCGATCTCCATCGCGGCCGCAATCGCCGGCCGATCGCCGATACGATTGCGCGGATACTCGCTGCCACCCGCGCCCATGCGGGTTTCGCGATCTGGCCCACCGGCGAACAGGCGCTCGCGAACGTGATGCGTTTGATGGACATGGCGCGACGTTATGAGGCTCGCGGGCATGCGACTTCGTTTCGCGGATTCGTTGACGAACTGGAGGAACGCGCCGAGCGCGACGAGGCCGGCGAAGTTCCGGTCGTCGAGGAAGGGACCGCGGGCGTCCGTATCATGACCGTTCATCGCGCCAAAGGACTCGAATTTCCGGTCGTGATTCTCGCGGATATCAATTGCAAGGCGACGCGAGAGCGCCCCTCACGGTTCGTGGATCCGACCACTCGATTGTCCGCGCTCGAACTCGCGGGATGCGCGCCGATCGAACTCGCGGAGCACGCCGAGGAAGAGACTCGCCGCGATCGCGAGGAAGCGGTCCGCGTCCTTTATGTTGCGGCGACTCGCGCGCGCGATCTGGTTGTCGTCCCGACGGTTGGCGACGAGGAGCATGAAGGATGGCTGTCCGGACTGAACGACGCCATCTATCCGAAGGAAAACGAAAAACGGACGCCGCTCTCGCGCGCGTCCGTCGGATGCCCGGAGTTCGGCGACGACAGTGTCCTCAAGCGTCCGCCGCGCGCGCCGCGCCTAACGAAATCCGTGATGCCGGGAACCCATCGCGCGAAGCTCGGGGAGCATCGCGTCGTATGGTGGGATCCCTCGAAGCTCACGCTCGAAGTACGCGAAACGATGGGTCTGCGGCAAAGCAAGCTGCTCGAAGCCGATGAAGCCAGGGTCGTATCGAGCCGCGGAATCGAGGCCTACGACGCGTGGCGTGCAAGTCGCGATGCGACGATCGCGAAAGGCGCTGCGCCGTCATTCGTAGTCAGAACCGCAACCGAGCTTGCCTGCGCCGGGATCGCGCCGCCGCGAGCTTTGGACGTAGAGCTTATCGAGACGCATCGCGAGCCGAATCGACCGCACGGAACCCGCTTCGGATCGCTGGTGCATCTGGCGATGCTGCGCGTTGCGTTCGAAGCCTCCTTCGACGAAATCGCGAAAATTGTCATCGGCGAGGGGCGGCTGCTGGGCGCCCAGGAGAGCGAGGTCGCCGCCGCAATTCGCGCCATAGAAACGGCGCTGGAATCGGATCTGATCGAGCGCATACGGCGATGCGATATAGTCCACCGCGAATGTCCGATCGTGCTCACGCTCGACGAGGGCACGGTGGTCGAGGGCGTCGCAGACCTGGCTTTCGTCGAAAAATCTGAGAGCGGCGAGGTCTGGAACGTGATCGATTTCAAAACCGATCTCGATATCGGCAACCGGATCGACGAGTATCGCGCGCAGGTCGCGCTCTACATGCGCGGGTTCGAGGCTGCGACCGGATGTCCCGCGCGAGGAGCGCTGTTCTGGATCTAGGCTTCGTCCTGCTGTGGTAGAGTAGTCGAGGACACGCGGCTTAAGTTGAATCGAACTTTTCTTGTTATCGGATACGGATCGCTGCTGAGCGGCTACGGACTTCTCGCCGAGAGGCGCGGCGGTCGCAGCCGTCTCGAAGCGCACGATATTCATCCCGCGGCGCTATCCAATGCGCGCCGCGGCCTCGCGAAGCCGTCGAGCCACGGCGACTACCTTGCGATGGATCTCGAGCCGATCGATCCCGCGCTACCGATCGCCGCGCATGCGGGCCCCGCCCGAAAAAACGAAATCGGCGTGCTCCTGCTCGAGTTCGATCGCAAATGGGCGCGCGCGGTTGCGCGTCGCGAGGAATACGATCCGGACCGCTTCGAGCATCTCATCGCGCTTGCCGATCGCGCGGGCAAGACGCTCGGCGAATTCCTGCTCGCGATCGCGCAAGACACGCAGTTTAGTCTCGCCGCGTATCGGGGCGCTCTTCGCGCGGTGTGCGGCTATACCTCGCCCGGTTACATCTTCCATCCTGTGCCGCTTGATGACGGACGCGTCGCGGTCGTCGCGATCGGTTCGGGATACGATTCCAGCGGGGACGCAACCGTGGTGTCGCGCCGCCGCGAGCTGGGAATGGATCGTCTGCTCACTCTAGCTGAGGCGCTGTCGCACGAGCGCCTAAGCGTGCATCGCGAGGGGCAAATCGGATATTTCGCCGAGTGCATGCTGGGTGGGATGCACGGGATCGATGTCGCCGATTTGCTGATCGGGCTCGATATGCGCGCGCAACTGGCCTCCGAACTGGCGAGTCGGATCGCAATGGTCGCGGCGCGCGAGCGCGAACATTTCCTGAGCGCCGGCGCTTTGGATCACGGGCGCTATCGAACGCGATTTTCCGGCACACCGATCGCGGCGCTGCGCGCGCTTCTAAAGCTCGCCGGCGTTGGATAGTAGTTACCCATGAGCTTCGAATTCGCCGTCCGCGTGGCGAAGGAGAATCTGAAATTCTCTGCCGCGCATTTCATCGCCTATCCCGGTTTTCGCGAGCCGCTGCACGGCCACAACTATCAGGTGGGAGTGCGGGTCGAAGCTCCGCTGACCTCAACCGGTTACGTGGTCGATTTCGGGCTTATCAAGCGGCTGACCAGGGAGATCGTTGATCGAATCGACGAGCGAACGATCGTTCCGAAGCTGAGCGACTGCCTTTTTATCGATTATCCGGCGCCCGGGCGCGTGCGGATTCGATACGAAAACGACGAGTTTGTCCTGCCGCTATCCGACGTTGCGATACTCCCTATCGTGCACAGTTCGGCGGAGGAGCTGTCGCGCTACATCTGGGGCGAGCTGGTGAACGCTCTGCGAGCTCAAGGCGCCCTTCAGCAGGACGCCGCAATCGAGATATCGGTCGCCGAAGGTCCCGGACAGGAAGCGATGTATCGCAGCGTCGCGGTCCGGGGATGAAGACCCGCGCCAACGGCGGGCTAGCTCCTCCCGCCTTTCTGCCGTCCTATTCTCTGCATTAGAACAATCTTCTGCGACTGCTTGTTTACGTATGCCGACTCGTGGAACAATTGGCTGCGAGTTGCAGTTTGAGTCGGATTGCGGCCCTTGGGGGACTAACGATTGGGCTCAGAAGTCAGTCGTACCGAGCGAGTCGATTTGTATCACAGCGGGCGGGCGCTGGTCGGCGAGCATCCCGCCATCCAGAAGCTGCGTCGGCTTACCGAGAAGGTGTCCGCCGTCGATGCGACGATTCTGATTACAGGCGAAAGCGGCACCGGCAAGGAAGTCGTCGCGCGTGAGATCCATTCACATTCCGCAAGAGCCGGGCGCGCGTTTGTGCCCGTCAACTGCGCCGCCATTCCGCACGACCTGCTGGAATCCGAGATGTTCGGTCACGAGCGCGGCGCATTCACGGGCGCATCGGGCCAGCGTCAAGGGCTGTTTGCACTGGCAAACGGTGGCACGATTTTCCTTGACGAAATCGGCGAGATGCCGCTTGCGCTGCAAGCCAAGCTGCTGCGCGTGCTTGAAGACGGCGTGGTCCGGCCGGTTGGCTCAGATCGAGGCGTTCGCGTCGATGCGCGCGTGATCGCGGCCAGCAACGTCGATCTTGCGGCTGCGATCAAGCGCGGCGCATTCCGCGAAGATCTATTTTATCGCCTGCAGGTGGTGCCGATTCTCCTGCCGTCGCTGCGCGAGCGGCGCTCGGATATTCCGATTCTCGTCGAGCATTTCCTTGCTCGCGAACGCGAACGCACCCCGGGCCGCAATCTGACAATCTCGCGCGAGGCGATGGTGCATCTGTGGTCGTACGATTGGCCGGGCAACGTGCGCGAACTGGAAAACATGATCGCGCGGCTTGCGATTATGTGCGAGGGCGAGGTTATCGACGTCGATATACTTCCGGAAAATCTGCTTGCGGCGACGCGGTCCCACGAAAACTCCGTTCCTGAACATCTGCCTCCCGAGGGCATCGATCTGACGGCGATCGTGCGCGAACTCGAGGGCCGGCTGATCAACGTCGCCTTGCGCCAGGCCGGCGGAAACAAGCAGGCTGCCGCACGATTGCTCGGGCTCAAGCGCACGACGTTTGCCGCGAAGCTCAGACGATGCGGAGTGGTGATCGCGCCCTCAGACGCAGACCGCGCCGCGAAACGCTGGGAAGTGTGATGAGCGAAACGAATCGAAACTCACGCGTGATGGTGGTTGACGACGACCCCGATACGCTGACGATTCTCGCGCACTATCTGAAGCGCGAGGGTTTCGCAACCGTCGAGGCGCCGTCGGGCTTCGAGTGTCTGCGCTTGATACGGGAGACGCCGGTCGATGTAATCCTCCTGGACCTGATGATGCCGCAGATGGACGGATTCCAGGTCCTGCGCGCACTCAAGAACAATCCGGACACCGCGGAAATCCCCGTGATTATGATAACGGCCCGCGACGACATCGATGCGCGCGCCGAAGGGATGAATCTGGGCGTCAGCGATTTTCTTGCTAAGCCGGTATTTCGCCGCCAGTTGGCGAATCGTGTGCGAGCGCAACTCGAGATGGTTTCGGCCTCGCGCGCGACGAGCGCTACCCTCTTGCGCTTCGATTCCTCGCGCAGACGGTGAAGCAATCGCGCGCGACTGCCGCGCGATGAACGCGGACCCTTGTATCTGTAATTCGGGATTGGAAGATAGGCACACAAGCAGGCGCGGCAGGCCGAAAGACCCTGGGTCGGAAAAGGCCGTGGGTGAGCGAGGGTCGCCGCGCCATAACCAGCAGGTCGAAGCCCGAACAGTTGA
>DASPQU010000405.1:0-3333 GCA_035624805.1 Binataceae bacterium (SeqCode)
CCCCCGCAAAAGATTGCGAGGGAAGGAATCAGACACTTGCGCCCGCGTTGTTGTTGGGGCCAGGCGTCTTACTCCTGCCCCCGCGTTTAGTTGCGGGGGAAGGTTAGGAAGGGGGCCTGAGTTGATTTTGCTTGTGCGGAGCTTCCTAAGCGATGTTCCCGAGCGAAAACAAAACGCGCGATACATCGCGCCCCAGCGGACGCGATGTATCGCGGGTAATCGAAATTCTGCCCAGCTTTACATCCGGGGCGGAATCAAATCCTGACCGAGCGTGTTCTTGAAAATCTCGGCGACTTTCTCCACCGTCCACGGACCGTTGTTGTAGATGGTCTTGTCGGGCACCAGGTGCGTGTAGCGGGAAATCCTGTACCCCGAGGCGCCGAAACACTGCCCCGTCACGTTGGCCGCATCGTCCGTCGCAAGGAAAATGACGATCGGAGCCACATTCGAGGGATTGAACGGCGATTCCGCCGCCTGTTCAGCGGTGCCGAAGCCGGTCGCGAGACGCCCTTCCGGAATAGTGTCTGTCATGCGCGTCGCCGCGCCCGGCATGATCGCGTTGACGGTGATGTTGTACTTCTGGAGCCCCACCGCACTGCTGTAGGTCAGGCCGAGGATGCCGGCTTTCGCGGCGGCGTAGTTGGGCTGGCCGGGCGAGCCGAGAGCGGAATTCGACGAGAAATTGATTATTCTGCCGTACTTGCGCTCGCGCATGTGCGCGGACGCCGGTCGCATCGTGCAGTAATGGCCCTTCAGATGGACGCGGATGACATCGTCCCACTCCTGCTCGCTCATGTTGAAAATCATGCGATCGCGCAGGATGCCGGCGACGTTGATCAAGATGTCGAGCTTGCCGAATTCCTTGATCGCCTGGTTGACGAGGCCCTCGCCGCCTTCGACGGTGGCAATATCCATGTGATTCGTGACGGCAGTGCCGCCCGCAGCCTTGATTTCCTTGACCACATCGTCGGCGGGCGAGGAGGTTTCCTTTTGCCCTGCGACCGTCACTCCGAGATCGTTAACGACAACTGCGGCGCCATGCTGCGCGAGCAGTTTTGCTACGCCGCGGCCGATACCGCGACCGCCGCCCGTGATGGCGGCGACTTTACCGTCCAATTTGCCCATTGGTCATGCTCTCCTTGCGGAAATGGATGCCGCGTGGTCCGTTTATTCGATCTGGCGTTATAGCGCAAAAGTTCGTCGATCGGACAGCGCGGCGCCTAGTCTCTGGGCGGGGCGATGTTGAACTCGGTTATCTCGCCCGAGGACGTTATCCGACTGACGTGGTTATCCAGTTCGGTGAAATACACGTCTCCCCCGGATGGAGCTGCGGCGATAAAAGCAGGGGCGCCCTCGCGCGAAGTTTTAAATTCTCCCGAGGCGCGTCCCGATGTCGTCCGATATACGACGTTCTCGCGCGGAATAGTCACCCAGACGTTGGAGTCAGGCGAGACTGCGATTCCAAGCGGCGCTCCGGCTCCGGGCGGCAGGGCGAATTCGCTGATCTGTCCGTCAGGCGAAAGTCGGCCGACCTTTCTCGCCGCCATCTCGTTGAAATAGACGCTGCCGTCGGGTGCAGCCGCGATGGATCCCGGTATGGCGCCCAAGGTCGGCAGACTGAATTCGGTTATCTTTCCCGATTTGTCGATGCGCCCGATCTTGTTTGCCTTGTCTTCGGTGAAATAAACAGCGCTGCTCGTCGCTGCAACGGCAGCGGGTCCCGAACCTGGTCGCACAGTGAATTCAGTGAGCGCTCCCTTGGTGCTCATCCTGCCGATCCGCGCTGCGGCGTGTTCGGCGAAATAGATCATACCGTCGCTGCCCGCCGCGATTCCGGAAGGCCCGCACTGAGAATTAGGCAGCTTCACGTAGGCGAGTTGGCCGTCGTAGCCGAGGCGTCCGATTCGACCGTTGGGCGGATCCGTAAACCATATTGCGCTGTCCGGTCCGGCGGTGAGGCGCTGCGCGAAGCTGTCCTCGGCGATTGGAAAAATCGTGGTGTGGCCGTCGGCATTCATCCTGCCGATATGCGGAGATTGATACTGGGTGAACCAGACGTTCCCGTCAGGATCAATCGCGATTGCATAGGGCGAATCGTTCCTGACCGCAGCAGTGCCCGTATTCGACGGTGTCGGCGCGGGGGCCGGCGTTGCCTCGGCGGGAAGCGGCTTCACGTAAGGCGACGGCTCAGGAGGTTTCTTGGTCGAACACCCAGCCAGCGCGAGAATCAGCGCAAGGCCAAGCGCCGACACGCGCAAATCAACGAACGATCTCACCACGCCGCAATTCGCCTATCTCTTCCCCTGAGAATCCGAAATCGGTCAGGATTTCGTCCGTATGTTCTCCCAGATCGGGGGCATGACGCCATAGCTCGGGCGGCGATGCTGAAAATCGGCCGGGCTGACGGACCGCGCGCACGCGGCCGGCTTTCGGATGGTCGTACTCGACGAAGGTCTCGTTGGCGAGGAACTGCGGGTCGCTCCAGATGGAATCGAAATTGTTGACGGGACCGCACGGAACGTCCGCGTTTTCGATCAATTCGAGCCAATGGGCCGACGGCATGGTTGGAAACAACTTGATCAGATTCTTGATAGTCGTTCGGACGCGCTCCGCACGTGGCGCATCGCCTTCAAACCACTCGGGATGACCAACGGCGCCGAGAATATCGGTCCAATGCCTGTCAGTGAGCGGAGCGATCGTAATGTAGCCATCTGCCGTCTCGAACGGATCGAGCGTGCCCATCGTGGGACGCAATCCTTTATCGTGGGGCAGAAACGTGTGGTTTGTCGCGGTGTCGCCCATCAGGTAATAGGCGACAGCGTCGATCATCGCCAGTTCGATGTGCTGTCCACGTCCTTCGCGCTGCGCTTCGTTGAGCGCTGCCAGAATCGATATGGCTGCGGTGAGCGACGTAACCTTGTCGGCGATAATATTCTTTACGGCGCGCGGACGTCCCTGTGTTCGTTGCGCCTCCATCACTCCCGCCCATCCTTGAATGATTGGATCGTAGGCAGGTTTGTCTACTGCGGGACCTTTGAATCCGTAGCCGGCGATCGAGCAGTAGACGATTTTGGGATTGCGCGCTGAGACCGCCTCGTAGCCGATACCCAATCGACCGACAACGCCGGGGCGGACGTTCTGAATCATGACGTCGGCGCGCTCGGCCATCCGCAGCAGAACCTCTGCAGCGTCCGGTTTTTTCAGATCGAGTACCATCGCGCGCTTGTTGCGATTCCAGCTGACAACGCCTATCGGTACCCCGTTCTTTTCCAGCGCCGTGATGTTGCGCGTGACATCACCTTCGGGCGGTTCGATCTTGATTACGTCCGCGCC
>DASPQU010000406.1:0-12041 GCA_035624805.1 Binataceae bacterium (SeqCode)
GCTTTATCGCGCACTCATCTCTACAGCTCCGCCTTTGTGGTGGACAAGCAGTCCGACCGTTTGGTGTTAAAGGGAGCGGGTTGGGGACATGGCGTCGGGTTATGCCAGATCGGTGCAGCGGTTATGGCAAATGAGGGCAAGATTTATCCGGAAATCCTGTCGCATTACTATCGAGGAACGACCGTCGGTGTCTGATGCGTGCAGAGTCAGCTCTTTGGCTTGATCACAACCGACGACATTGGCGCCTCATTGACGATCAACTGGAAAACATCGGGCCGGGAGTAATGACCTGCGACATCGAAGCCGAATCTCGCGCGAGTTATGTCGTTCAGGTCGATATCTGCAGTCAGGATCGTTTCACCATCAAAACAAGGACCTGCGAGCACCCTGCCATACGGACTTATTATCGCGCTCCCGCCTCGCATGAGAACCGAGTCGGGCGACTCGCCCGCTGAAACTCGTACATCTGCGGGAAAATCTTTCCTGCGAATAAACTGGCAGGCTGACAGCACAAAGCAGCGGCCCTCGAACGCGATATGCTGCATCGAGGGGAGCCAAACAGCTCGGTCGTCAGCGGTCGGTGCACAATACAGGGCTACGTTTTTCGAATACATGGCCATCCGCAGCATCGGCATGTAGTTTTCCCAGCAAATCACGGCGCCGATCCGCCCGTAGGGGCTGTCGACCGCGGTTAACGTTGAGCCGTCCCCAAAGCCCCAGATCGTTCTCTCCATTGAGGTCGGCATAAGTTTGCGATGCTTCCCAAGCAGCGCTCCTTCGGGGCCGAAGAACAGAACGGTGCAATAGCAGGTTCCGCGCTCGCGTTCGATCACGCCGATCACGACGAAAATGCGATGGGCGCCGGCGGCCTCGCCGAGCCTGTCCGTGTGGGGTCCGGGAACCTCGATTGCTGCATCGAAGTAGCGCCGAAATTCCTCACGTCCGGCGGAATCGCCACCACCTACCGTCAGACCGAAATTGACTCCTTTCGGATAGCCCGGGATGAAAGCTTCCGGGAAGACGACGACCTTTGCGCCGCTTTGTGCGGCTTCGCCTATCAAGCGAACGGCCTTCTCGACGCAGGCATCGGTGTCGAATGGTATCGATCCCGTCTGCACTACGGCCACACGCACGGCTTCCGTGTTTTTTGTTGTGGTCATCTCAATCCGATTCCGTCGAGATGATCACTAAGAGCGGAAACGTCGTGTGTCAAACCGGGACATGCAGTTGCAGCCCTCGCTAGGCTGGAGAAAAGCATCATCAAAAGGTTACACAAAGAAGAGATTTCGACTCATTTTGCGTTGGCGTCATTCTTGCGTCTCCGCTCGTGGTCTGCGCGGAGATAAGCGGTGCTTTGCAACGTTAGAGGCAGTTTCGCGCGCTGGCGGATTCAACGACGATGAAGAGTTCGCACACCTGACAAAGAGTTATCAGGCGACCGGAGTATTGAAGCGAGATCTCGCCGCGCCAGGGAAGATCAGTGACAAGAGGAGAAGGCAATTATGAGTATCCAAGACCAGATTAAGTCAGCCATCGCCGCGCACGGAATGTGGAAAGCCAGGCTTACTTCAGCCATCGATAGCGGGTCCAGCGATGTTTCCCCGGCCACCATCCAGCTTGACGACCATTGCGAGTTCGGCAAATGGCTGCATTACGGCGAAGCCGCAAAATTCAAAGACTCCCCTCACTATACCAGGTGCCTTGCGCTCCATCGACAATTCCATCTCGTAGCGGCAAAAGTGTTGATGCTCGCCCTTTCGGGTAAGAAGGAGCAGGCTGCACGCTCGATGGGTCCTATGGGCGACTGGACCAACGCCTCTGCCGACCTAACCAAGGCCATGATGGAGTGGCGAAGTTTGGCGTGATGGCGATCGACGACGCAAACGTCTGACCCGCGTCCCCAGGACTTCGGGTCAATCCGTCAGGCGGCCCAGACTCTCGCGGTCGCCAATGGCGACGAGCAAATCGCCGACAGCCAGAGCAGTCGAAGAATCCGGAATCAGGCGGATAGGGTCGGAGCCGCGCTTTATCGCCACGACGCGCAGTCGTTGCCATTCATTCTCGACTTCGCGAATCGTACGACCGATTAGTTTGCTTCGTGACTCCAGCTGGATCTCTTCCAGATCGATCTCGTCTCCACGCCCGGGTGTTGCCAATTCCAGAAAGTCGACGACCGCCGGTCGCAAGATCGAGGACGCAATCCGCATCCCGCCGCGCTGGTATACCGATACCACCTGCTGCGCTCCGGCCAGTTTGAGACGCCGTATTCCGGCCTCGCTTTCTCCGCGAGCGTGAATTTCGATTTTTGGATTTTTTTCGCGCGCCGACAGGGTAATGTAAACGTTGTCCGCCTCCGAACCGGTCGCGACGACGATCGCTCGCGCGCTGCCTACCCCGGCATCATCGAGAACCTCGTCATGCAATGCCGAACCGGTCAGATGCGCGACGCCGAGTCTATCCAATTCAGGAGTCACAGACGGGTTCGAATCGATCACGACCATCGGCACGTTATTGCGCATGAGTTCTTCCACCACAACACGGCCAAAGCGCCCAAAACCGCAGACAATAATGTGATTTTCCATTCGATGAATCCGCCTCGTCATCGCAGCGGTGCCGAGAAATTCCCGGAGCTGGCCTTCAATTATCAACTCGGCCGCTGCGGTGAACAGATAAAGGGCTGTGCCGACACCCGTTACGATAAAGAAGATCGTAAAGATTCGCCCCGCCGGCGATAACGGCTGAACCTCTCCGTAGCCGACCGTCGAGATCGTAATCACCGCCATAAACAGAGCATCGAGAAACGACATGCGTTCGATCAGGATGTATCCGGCGGTACCGATCACCGTGATTACGACCAGTGCGGCGATCGCGAGGATAAATTTCCGGATCGGTCTCATTGAATTCGCTATATTGATCGGTGAACAGGCGAGCTACCGCAAGTGCTTCGACAGCGGATACTCGTGCGAAGTCGGAGATTGGCGCAGCCAGGTTTGTGCATTGCGCGCTACGCCCTTAACCAGGGGTACGTCGGAATAGCCCCGTACGAGTAACCACGTGGCGGTTAAACGGTACGGCGTCATCGGCATCATGCCCACAACGCCCGTCCCGTTTGCGCCCTCGAAGGTTGTTAAGTTGCAACACCGTGCGCGGCGGCGCGCTCTCCGTCTACAGGGGCGCTCGCGTCATCGACGATCGATGAATACGCGCTCCTTCGCTATCCACATCGCTGACCTTGAGAAATCGATGAATTTCGACTCGTCCTCGACCGCGATTTCCATCGAGCGCTTTCCTTCCGGCGAGTTGTCCAGCGTCGCCAGCTCGGACCGATCGAACCACGCCTCGGCATGTCCCGTATATGGCGCGACGCGGGTATTCCTCGCGGCGCGCAATTGCTGCTCGATATTGTCCTCGCAGCGATGCACTTGCAGATAGCGCCGCATCCGCATCGATTGCGCAACGCCACGAATGGTGGGGCCGTGGTTTGTGCGCCAGTAAAGCTGGGCCTGCTCGAGCGACTGATTCTCCAGGTGCCGGAAGCAAAAAAACAGCTTCGTGAGAGGACTGTGCTCGCGAGCGACCATCTCCTCACTCGGGTTTACCTGCGGATATTCGTAAGCGAGCCATAGCGGAGAATTCGGCAGGTCGATGAATTTCGCTTCATCCTCTACCAGCTCTTGTCCGGCGGCTTGCGCGGCCGGGGTGTTCAGGTTGGCAACCAGAGCGTCGCGACTGGTCCACCACAACTCAGCGACACCGTCGTAAGGTTTCTCCATTTTCCCGCGACTGGCCGCCAGCCCATCGTTGACGGGATCCTCGATCGTGTGGACCTGGACGTAGCGCAGGATGTTGAGTGCCGTGGAGTGCTTCGCGACCAGAGGTCCGTGGTTGTCGCGCCAGTATTGCTGGAATTGCGCCAGCGACATGCCTGGTTTGCGACGAAGAACAAATGTCAATCGAATCATGGTCTTTCTCCAGTCTATTGGCGAGCGCGCCCATCGCAACGCCGGAGGTCCAAGCGCCCGGAACGTCTACCGAGCGTGGTGCTGCAGCCGTTTAACAAACGTACGCAGGTGCGGGATCGACTGACCTCGAACCCGGATGAAACGCCGATACTTGCAGCGTGGGCATTTCATCGAGCGGCTACTGTAGCGCGAACGTTGACAAAAACAAGCGCCGAGTCAGACAAATGGGCGAATGGTCCGTCTCAGAGCAACAACGATCCGATTCGTTTTTGGCATTGGCCGGGCGCTAGGGAGACTTCTAATGTCCTGTCCCGCAAATAACTTAAGAAACGAAGTTCGCGGAACCCTGAGCATTCCATAATGGTTGTCGATGTTGAAAAGGGATCTGTTGAACTCACAGTGAGAGCGAAGCGATGTGCTGGGCCGCGGAGAACATCAAGACATTGCAGGCGACGGGTGGCGCGCTTGCGTGGCTGGCTGCAAGGATCGCCGCTGCAAAGCCACCGCTCCTGAACTGAATAACTGAGAGGGCGTGACGATGAAGGAAAGCAGCGAATATGGAGCGATTTTGAAGGCGCTCAAGGAAGAACAGCTTTTCGACTCAGAAGTTCACTATTGAGCGAGATTTCAAGATGCTGGCGCGAGAGTCCCTCATTCTTTTCAACGGGGTATGCAATCTCTGCAACGCCTGGGTGAGATTCGTAATACGGCGCGATCCAACCGGGATTTTTCGCTTCGCCGCACAGCAGACACCTACTGGTCAGGCGATAATTGAAGATCATCTGGGCCGTGGCGGCCAATCGCCCAGCGTTATACTGATCGAAGGCAACGCCATCTTCACGGAATCTGACGCCATCCTCCAAATCCTCGCTCGACTCGGTCCGCCTTGGTCATGGATTTCATCGGGAGCTTTTTTGTAGCCTCAGTAATATTTTTCCTGCAGTCATTTGGTCCGGCGATATCGTGCGCAGTTAAGTTACTTTCTGTTTGCCACTGTAAACCATATAGTAGATGAGCGGAACAACGACCAATGTGAAGGCGGTCGACGCGAAAATCCCGAATATGAACGACCACGCGAGGCCCGAGAAGATCGGATCGAGTGTGATCACCGCGGAACCGAGCATCGCCGCGCCCGCGGTCAGCGCGATGGGTCGAAGCCGGACCGAGCCTGCTTCGAGAATCGCATCTTCGAGGCTCATGCCGCGCGCTACTCCATGGTGGATGAAATCGATCAGGATAATCGAATTGCGCACCACGATTCCGGCAAGCGCGATCATCCCGATCATCGCAGTCGCCGTGAAAAATATCGGATCGGGATAGCCTGCGATCGCGCGATTCGTCAGCAGATCGAGGATGAAGAACCCCGGCATGATGCCGATCAGCGTGAGCGGAATCGCGGCCATGATGATCAGCGGCATCGCCAGCGACTCGGTCTGCGCAACCAGCAAGACATAGATGAAGAAGAGTGCCGCAGCGAAGGCGATACCGAGATCGCGGAACACCGACACCGTGATGTTCCATTCGCCCTCGCCACTCCAATCGATCGTGTATCCCGTAGGTACCAGCTTTTCCGTCCGCCGCTGGAGCCACAGAATCTCGTTGACCGGACTTATGCCGGCAGTATCGCCCGTGACCATCGTGACCGGGCGTAAATCCTTTCGATAAATCGGCTGCTCCTCGATCGATTCCCGCATCTGACCCAACTCCGACAAGGGCGCCATCGCGCCGTCTGCGCCGCGCAGCTTGATTGCGGTCAGCGAAAGCGCGTCCGAGCGCGAGGCGCGCGGCATTCGGAGTTCGATCACCAGCGGATCGCGCTCACTGTCGGTATGAACGGTTGCCGACGCGCTTCCGCCGAGCATCAGCGCAAGGGTCTGCGACGCGTCGACGGCCGTGATTCCGTGGAGGGCAGCCTTTTCGCGATCGAGCGCAAATTGAAGATGCGGTTGCGGCGCGACGGAGAAGTCATCCGTATCGACAATTCCGGACGTGCGTTCCATGACGGAGCGCAGCTCTCGGCCGTAACCCACGACTTGCGCGTACTCGGCCTGCGGAGGGCCGTAGATCTCCGCGACAATCGTCTGCAGCACGGGCGGCCCCGGCGGCATCTCGACGATCTTCATCCGGACATTGTGCGCACGGGCTATCTTTTCCAGCTCCGGACGGACGCGCAACGCAATCTGATGAGAGGACTGCGAGCGGGCCGACTTCGGCGCGAGATTGATTCTTACGTCGGCCTGCCACGACGAGCGCCGCATGTAGTAATGGCGGACCATCCCGTTGAAGTCGAAGGGCGAGGTCAGCCCGCTGTAAGATTCGTAATCAGTAACCTCGGGAATGCGCGCGATAAGATCGTCGAAATCGCGCAGCACGGCATCGGTCGATTCCAGGGCCGTCCCTTGCGGGAGATCGACCAGGACCTGCAATTCGTTCTTGTTGTCGAACGGCAGCATCTTGACCGGAACCAATCCAAATAGGACCAGCAGTATCGACATCACCAGCGCGCCGACCATGGCGGCCAGGAACCATCGCGCGCGGCGGCGACTTTCAAGCAGCGGACGAAGTATCTTCGTGTACCAGCGCCGGATCGCAGCCGTGTCGTCGGCCGCTTCGCCGTGGTCGGCTCCGCGATCGTGGCGCAGCAGATGATACGCAGCCCATGGCGTAATCGTGAAGGCGACAACCAACGACATCAGCATCGCCAGCGGCACGTTGAACGGCATCGGACGCATGTACGGGCCCATCATGCCGCTCACGAACAGCATCGGGATGAACGAGGCGATGACCGTGAATGTCGCGAGGATCGTCGGCGGACGAACTTCGTCAACCGCGACCAGCGTGGCTTCGCGCGGGGAATGTTTCCCCAGCCGGAAGTGGCGATGGATGTTTTCCACATCGACGATCGGATCGTCCACCAGCAGGCCGAGCGACAGGATCAGGGCGAACAGGGTCACGCGATTGATCGTGTAGCCGGCGATCATATTGCCGAGCAGCGTTATGGCCAGCGTGATCGGAACGGCAATCGCGACGATAAATGCCTCACGCACGCCGAGCGAAAATGCGAGCAGTACGACGATAATCGCCACGGCAATCAGCAGCTCAGTGATTAGCTCGTTGACTTTCTCGTCGGCGGTCTCGCCGTAATTGCGAGTGACGAGCACCTCGACATCGGAAGGAATCGCGACGCCCTTGAGAGCCTCAACTTTGCTGATCAGCCGTTCAGCGACGCCGACCGCGTTTGTACCGCGTCGCTTGGCAAACGCGATAGTCACGGCAGGGTAAAGGCGGCCCGGTTCTCCCGGAGCCTTGATTTTCAGCTGCCCAGGCTCATTCACCAGGTGATTGCGCGCGGGCCCGAATCCGATCGTCGTATAGGAGTCGGGTTCGGCAGGGCCATCGATTACATCGGCGATATCGCGCAGATAGACGGGATAGCCGTCGCGAACCGTCACGACGAGGCTTTCTACTTCCGCTGCGCTCTTCAAGAATGGGCCGCTATCGACGACGTATTCGCGATTGTCGCGCGCGAAGCTTCCGGCGCGCAGATTGGCGTCCGCTCCGCGAAGAGCATGAGCAACATCGAGCGGCGCCAGATTGCGTCCTGCGAGCTTCTGCGGATCGAGTAGAACACGCGCCTCTCGGGGACGTCCGCCGACCACGAAGGAGCGCCCCGTGTCCGGCACCTCCTGCATGCGATGCATGATCTCGTCGGCCACGCGCCTCAGCGAAGCGTCATCCTGGCTCTTGCTCCACAGCGTGAACGTGACGATCGGGACGTCGTCGATTCCGACCGGCTTCACGATCCATCCTGTCACTCCCGGCGGGACCGCGTCGCGATTGGATTCGAGTTTGTTGTAAATCTGGACCAGGCTCTTGATCTTGTCGTAGCCGACCACGAAGCGGACCGTGACCATGGCCATCCCGGGCCGCGACATCGAGTAGATGTGCTCAACGCCTTCCATCTCCCACAGCCGCTTCTCAAGATTGATCGTGACGAGGTTCTCGACTTCGGCTGCGCTCGCACCCGGCATCTGCACAATGATGTCGGCCATGGGCACAGAGATCTGCGGGTCCTCCTCGCGCGGTGTGGCGAGCAGCGCAACCACTCCCGCCGCGAGCGACGCAAGCAGAAGCAGTATCGACAGGTTGGATCCGAGAAAGCGATCGACGATGCGGGCGGTGAAGCCGAGATCTTTGGCGACGTCGTCGCTCATTTCCGCACCGTCTGAGGTTCGGGAAGCACTATCTTTTCGCCTTCATTCACCCCGGCGAGCACTTCGACGCGCTCGCGGGTCGATCTTCCCAGCGACACCATCCGCGTCTGCTCGCGTCCGTCGTAAAAAACGCGCACGGTTTCGAGCTGTCCGATCTCCTGCACAGCGGCGGACGGAATCGTCAGAACGCTCGCGCTGCCCGTCGTGAAGCTCGCGCGCACAAACATCCCGGGCGTCAGGTGCTGATCGGAGGGCATCGCTGCGCGCACCAGAAAGGATCTGCTGCCCGCGTTCGCCTCGGGCACGATCTCGTCGATTGCCGTCCGATACTGCTTCCCGGTCGCATCGACACAAACATCGAGCGGCGTGCCGAGCGTCAGCGTGCGCACGGCGTCCTCCGGGACTTCGAGTTCAGCCCGCAACGCGCTTTCGTCGTAGAGCTTCACAAGAGGCTTGCCGGGCATCGCCATGTCGCCCGGCTCAACCATCCGCTCGACGACGATTCCGTTCACGGTCGAGCGCACCGATGCATAATCGATCGCGCCCTGCGCGGCAGCGACGGCGGCCTGCGCCTGAGCCATGCGGCCCTGGGCAGCCTGATATGCGGCGTCTGCGGCGTCGCGCTCGCGTTCGGTAACAGAACCACGAGAATAAAGAGACGAAAATTTTTTTTGATCGGCTTGCGTGCGATTCAGTTCCGCCTGCGCAGCCGAAAGGTCGCCGCGAGCAGCGGCGACTTGCGCGTTCACGTCTGAAGTATCCAGTTCGACGAGCAAATCGCCCGGCTTGACGCGATCGCCGGCGCGGACCCTCACCTGCATTACACGCGCAGCGATACGGCTCGACGCATCGACCGGGATGCGCGATTGAATCGATCCGATTACCTCGCGAACGATCGGCAGCTTCTCGCGCGTCACGGTTGCGGTCCTCGCATCCGGATTTTGAGTCGTATTCGCGACAAACAAGCCGGGCCGGATCTTTCCGAACCCGAGCAGACGCCATCCGATCCAGACGATCGCGAAGGCGGCGAGGGCAATCGCGATACGTTGTCGCGCGCTCGCTCGTATGAATCGATTGGAAATTGTTGCGATGATACGTGCCATCTCTATCGCTCCATCGCGGACTGCGGTTCGATCCCGACCGCAAGGTTGAGCGCGGCGCGATCGATGTTCACCTCTGCGCGCGCCGCCACCAATCGCATCTCAGTCTCCTCGCGGGTGGTCTGCGCATCGAGCACGGCGATATTGGTTGCGAGGCCTGCGCCGTAGCGATCTTCGAGCGTCTTGAGCGAATCTGCCGCGTAGACAGCGTCGCGTTCGGCGACTTCGAGAGACTGCTGCGCTGCGGCCAGACGTCTGTAAGCGGTTTCAACCTCGAGAGCGATCGCATGACGCAGATCTTCTGCGAGCGCCTTCGTTCGCGAGAGATCTGCCTGAGCGGCGTCGAACTTCGCGCGCGTCGCCATGCCGTTGAAGAGATTCAACCGACCCGAGATCATCAGTGCCCCGCTTTGGCCGGCGCGCGCGAGGGTCTGTGAATCGTTTTCGTAAACTCCCGCGATTTCGACCGTGGGTAGATAATCTGCCCTTGCCATCGCGACGGCCTCGCGAGCCCGTCCGACGCCGTCGTCGATGACTTTTATTTCCGGGCGCGCCGCCATCGCGTTCTTCGTCATCGCGTCGAGCGATGAAGCCTGGGGTATAGACGCCGTGGCGGCCTTGTTGTCGAGCGGAGCGATACGTCGATCCTCCTCGCCCAGGACGTGCGCGAGTTGCGCGCGGGAAATCGCGACGCGGCTTTCCGCCTCGATACGCTGCTGTTCGATTGTCCCCACAAGGACATTCGTGCGCAGCACGTCGGATTTGACGACCATCCCGTTCGCGAACAGATTCTGCGCCTGACCAAGATGGGCGCGCGCAGCATCCGAGGCCCGCTTGATCACCGCAACCTGCTGCTCGGCGATCAGTGCGGAAAAGAAGGACTGAATCACTGCAAACTCGACTTGCTGACGCGTGCGAATCGATTGCCATCGCTCGGCGTGCGCCGCGAGTCCCGCGTCTCGCAAACCAGCAAGCAACCGCCCGCCCGCGAACAGCGGAAACGACAGCCGGGCCTGACTCTGGAAATTCGACAGGAACGCAGGATGGTTGAGGCTGTTGATCGCGAAATTCGAGGCGGTGAACTCCTGCTGCGCGAGCAGATTGGAAAAGACCTGCACGGGGCTGTCGGTGTAGGAAAAATTCTCCAGTGCATCGAGTCGCGGAATCATCGCCGCACGCGCCACATCGACTTCATCCTCGACCGCACGGCGTTGGTCCGCACTCGCGCGCAACTCGCGATTATCGCGCAAAGCCGCCGTTATCGCGTCGTCGAGGGAAATCCGGCTGACGCTACCATCTTGAGCGGCCGCGGTTGTCGCAATGAGCGCGACCACAACCGCTGCGAGCGCAGGCGTACGAACGCTCATCGCGCATGCCCGGCCGGAGTCTGATTGTTGGTGACCCCGGTTGCGGACCGACCTACGCCCAGCGCGCGCAGGATGTCCTCCATCAGGCACCATCGCGTAAGCGCCGACTGAAACAGGTTGACGCCGACGAACAGCGTGAAGAGCAGCCAGTAGCGGCTTTGAAAATGGGCGAGGGTCAGGCTCGCGATCACGAAGGTTCCGGCGATGAGGCGAATCCAGCGTTCAATAGACATGGCGCACTCCGCTTGCGTTGATTTCGCTCTACAAATATTCTAGTGAATAATTGAGTAATAGAATAACAGACCGGCAGCGTATGTCAAATCCCCAGCACCCTTCCCTGGCGCTTTTCGAGCAGTTCGCGACTGTCGCGCGCGCTCTCGGCCATCCGCATCGCCTGATGCTCCTGCAGCTTCTTGCCCAAGGTGAAACTTCGGTGGAGGAACTCAGCGAGCGTTCCGCGCTGACCGTCGGCAACACCTCTCAGCATCTGCAGCGGCTGCGCCGGGCGGGCCTGATTGCGTCGCGAAAGTCAGGACAAAAGGTCTTTTATCGCCTTGCCGACGACGCCGTGTTGACGATGCTCGGCGCCTTGCGTTCAATCGCCGAGCGCAATTTGGCGGAGGCGCGCCAGTTAATTCACGACTACTTCGATTGCAACGACGAGCTGGAGCCGCTCTCGCGCGAAGACCTGATGAAAAGGATTCGCAGCAGGCAGGTCACCGTGCTGGACGTGCGCTCAGCAGCCGAGTTCGCGGCCGGTCACCTGCCTGGCGCGATCAATATTCCGATCGATGAACTGACCCGGCGTATCAAGGAGATTCCGCGTTCGCGCGAGATCGTCGCTTATTGCCGCGGACCGTATTGCATCTTCTCGTATGAGGCAGTCGCCGAGCTGCGCAAACACGGATACAAGGCGCTGAGACTTCAGGACGGATATCCCGAGTGGAAGGCATTTGGATTGCCTGTCGAATCGACGCCCTCCACAGACGAGTGAGAGAACTCACCGGATGACCCTATTGCGGCTCTCACGGAAATGTCCGACCACCCCTTTCCCGCTTGAATAGCGATTGCATTAAAACCTGCACGCGCACCTACTAGATTGTTGGAGTTCGTAGAAATGGGACAGCCGAAGCTTGAATTGAAGCCAGCGGATCGCGTCGAAATTACGACCATCCTCGACAACACGGTCGATATGCTGTTGTCGTCATCAGACTCGGTGAAGCGCTTTCGGGTGCAACGATGGGCGACAAATGCCTCCTGGCCGAGCACGGTTTTTCTGCCGTCGTGACGGTAGTAGGCGAGGGCGAGCAAAGGTCGCTCCTATTTGACGCCGGGCTGAGCCACGACGGAATGATCCGCAACCTTGACGTGCTTGGAATCGACCCGCACGAATTTGGC
>DASPQU010000407.1:0-2540 GCA_035624805.1 Binataceae bacterium (SeqCode)
TTGGCCCGCCGCACAGCGTGACTCAGCCGCTGCTGTGGCTGCTGGTCGTCTACTGCTGGTTCAAGTTCGGTTCGAGCGTTATGACCGTGGGCGCGAATTCGGCGGCGACCGAACTTTTCCCGGCGTCGCTGCGCGCCACGATGATCGGATGGCAGGGCATGATCGCCGCTATATTCGCTATGCTCGCGCAGTTGCTCATCGCAATGCTTATCGATCCGCTGGGCGGCTTGAATTCGGTGGTGCGATATTTCGCGCTGCTTGGATTCCCCAGCGCGGCGATTTTCAAATGTTTCATCGACGAAACGCGCGATCTTCCCATCAGCATCACTTCGCGCGAGGACGAATGGGCGCAGGCGTCGCCGGCACTTCACTATCAGCCATCACGCACACGGTCGGCGTAAAATGTCGATGCATACCCACACGCCACTGTTGCGAAGAGAGCTGCTAATCGCGGCGTTCTTTTGCGTTTGGGGTGGGATGACGACTGCGCAAGCCACGTCCGACAGCGGCCATACTGCTCCGACCAGATCCGCGACGTCCGCCGCGTCGCCAAGTCCGGCAACCGAGCCCATCGTCCTTATCACGGGCGGCACAGGCGAAGTCGAACTCGCAGCAGGTCACGGGTTTGCAGTTCTGGATGCAGCCGAGGTCTACAAGGTTCGAGAAAGTCGGTTTCTTCCGATCGCCTCGATGACCGTTCATCGCGACCGTCACGCCGCTGTTGCCCTAGACGATGGAAGGGTTCTGATCGTTGGAGGAGTCGAGACGATCATGCGACCGTTCGCGATCGTGCGCGGACCGGCGATGCCATGGATTCTTCGTGGATGCGAGATATTCGATCCCGTCAAAGGGCGCTTCGATCCTGGTGCGGACATGGCGGACGCGCGAGATGAGCCGACTGCCACGATATTGCGCGACGGTAATGTCTTAATCGTAGGAGGAGGCGAGCACAACGCGGAAGTCTATAAGAGCGCGGCCGACAAATTCGAGGCTGGCGGCAAACTGGATTCATCGCGCTATCAGCAGACTGCTACGACACTCCCCGACGGAAAAGTGCTGATCGTCGGAGGCGGCGATCCGCATTGCGAAATCTACGATCCAGCCAGGAACAGTTTTGCGACCGTCGCGGAGATGGCGGCGAACCGCATTTATCATACGGCGACGCTCATGCCGGACGGCCGTGTGCTTATCGCGGGAGGGAGTTCATACGCGCGCAGTCCGGCTCTCGATACGGCGGAGATCTACGATCCGTCGAGTAACACCGTCAGCGCTGGACCAAAAATGACCAGAGCGAGGGCGGGACACACGGCGACACTCTTGATGGACGGGCGAGTTCTCATTGCCGGCGGAACCGAGGAACCATCGGCCGAAGTCTACGACTTCCGCGCGAATCGTTTCACGGCCGTCTCCAACATGACCTGCAGCCGATACGGTCATAGTGCGACGATGCTGCCCGATGGCGGCGTGCTTGTCGCGGGAGGATGGGATTCCAACTACCAGCCGATTGCCAAAGCGGAGGTTTCCGATCCCAAGTCAAACGAATTCAAATCAGTCGGAGACATGATTCAGGCGCGTGCCGGACACTCGGCTACGCTGCTCGAGGTTACAACGCCAATCACATGGATACGTCGTACCCCGACGCCTACGCCTACGTTGACGCAGACCCCGACCCCGACACCGACGCCGATATCGACGCTACATCCGAGCGCAAGTGCTACAAAATCTGCGGCACCTGCTTCGACGCCGACCGCGGTCCCTCCGCGCGGCCACAAACGCCTGTCGCGCTCTCAGAAATCATTTCTGTTGAACCGATTCTATGTAGTCGACGAGCGCCGTGATTCTCTTTTGAATCGCTTGATCCTGTTCTTGTGCGGCAAATCTGGTTCCCCATCGCGGCATATCTCCGCTGAAATGTGCAGCAACCTTCTTCCTGCCATCGATGGAATCGTACACGCGCTGTCGTGGAAACTGACCGCCGTTGTTCGCCGCCAATCTGGTCAGGTCGACGGAGACGTAGCCTGGAAGACGTTTGACGCTGCCGGTCCCCCTGGCATCGGCGCCGTGGCATCCTGCACAATCGGCTTCGAAGTCCTTTCTGCCGCTATCATCGTTAGCGAACGCACGTAAAGGTCCGGCCGTCAGTACGAGTAGAATCGCGATTGGCAGCGTTGCTGTTTTCACCCGGGCTCCAATTCAAATCGATTTCGCCGCGCAGGGCGATTATCAAATCTCCTCTGATTTTGCAGATGTCAATATGGATCGCAATGATTGTTGGCGCGCGAGTCTAAAGGAAAACCGCGAGAAAGTATGCGAGAGGAGAGCCTTGCGCATTCAAATCGAAACGGTGCTACATAAAGTGGCAAAGACAATTCGGGTGAGGTCCGATGACTTACGAAACGATTTTGTTAGAGCGTCGCGATCAGATCGCGTACATAACTCTCAACCGGCCCGATCGCGCCAACACCATCAGCGCTCAGTTGATGCACGATGTGCTGGGCGCGGTTGATATCGTCGAAGCAGACAAGGAAACACGAGTTATA
>DASPQU010000408.1:0-6628 GCA_035624805.1 Binataceae bacterium (SeqCode)
GAACTGGCAGCGCGAGCTGTGGAATCGCGTCTTCAGGGCAGATCGATCGGTTGGGAGCCGGTGGCTCGCGGATCGCAGACGTCGTTGGATGATGCTGCCGGACGCGATGGCGGCGGTTCCCGACGCGCAACTCAAGAAAGCGCTCGATTGCCCGATACACATTTTCGGTCCCGGGTACGTCGGCCCTGGTTACGCGAAGATTCTCGCACGACTCGGCACGCTGACCGACGTGCACATCTACGCGCTCAATCCGTGCATGGAATTCTGGGAGGACATTGATCCGTTCACCGATTTGCAGCGTCGGAAGATTGTCGCGATCAAGCGTCGCGAAAAGAGCGACGCGTTGGATCGCGAAGGCGACGATCCTTTCCGTCTCGACGCGACGTGGGACAACTCGGCGCTGCGGCTATGGGCGCGGCCGGGTCGTGAATATGTCCGGATTCTCAACGAGCTCGCCGATTGTGATTTCACCTCGTACTTCGTTCGTCCCGCCGGCGGAGCGAGGGCGTCGATTCTCGAGCGGCTCCAGGACGATATCCTGACGCGCGCCGGCGGACCTTCCGCGCCCTCCGATCTGAAGGCAGACGCAGACGATCGCAGTATCCGATTCCTTGCGTGTCCTACGGTCGTGCGCGAGGCGGAAATCGCCGCCAATGCGATCTGGTCTCTGATGCACGAACCGGCCAATGAGAAGCTGCGATTTCATCAGGTGGCGGCGATTTTTCCGGACCGGCTGGAGAGCGAATACCTGACGGCGATCAAGGGCGCTTTCGAGCGACTTCACCAGATTCCGGTCGACGTCGTGAATCAGCCGCTGATATCGGAAAGCCGCGTGGCTGAGGCTATTTCGCTTCTCCTCGAGCTTCCGCTCGGACGTTTCACGCGCGACGAGGTGCTGCGCGTCCTCACCCATCCCGCGATCGCCGGACCCGATCCGGAAAACGACGTCGCCCGATGGCCTGAGTGGTCGCGTGCGCTGGGAGTGTTCTTCGGCGCCGATGAGGGAGATCTCGAAGGCACTTATGTTCCGCACGACCTTGTCCATTGGGATCAGGCGCTGAAACGCCTCGCGCTCGGAGTCTTCATGGCGGGCGAGACCAGCGGATTCGATCGATTTTTCCTCGATCGCAACGGGTCCGCATACCTGCCTTACGAACTCGGGCAGGACGACGTGCAGGCAGTCGCGGCGATGCTTCGTCTGGCGCGCGCGATTATCGCGGATGCGCGGGAAATCCGCTCCGCACGACTCAGGCTTGGAGAGTGGGCGCAGGTTCTTGGCTCATTCGTGCGCTCGCACGTGCGCCCCGATGACGCGAGCGGCGAGCGAATCCGCGATTTTATGGCGAGCACCATCGAGAACATGGCGATTCCCGGAATCGCCGATACTCCGATGCCGTATTCGGTCGCTCGCGAGTACGTTCACTCGCTGATTGGCGAACGAGAGTCCAATCGCGGGCGCCTGATGGAGCGCGGCGTGGCGATCGGGACGCTGGCCGCGCTCAGATCGATCCCGTTTCAGGTGATCTTCGTTCTTGGGATGAACGAAGGCGATTTTCCAGACAGCAGCCGCCTCGACTCGCTCGATTTGCGCGGCGCGCAAAGGAAGGCCGGCGATGTCAGCCGCGACGAGCGTGACAGGTATCTCTTTCTTGAAGCGATCCTGGCGGCCCGCGAACGTCTGTTCGTTTCCTACGTCTCGCACAACGCTCAGACCGGCGAGAAGCGGGAACCTTCCACGGTCGTGCACGAGCTTCAGTTCGTGTTGCGGAGCTACTGCGCAGCGCAAGCCCTTCGCGACATGACGATTGAGCACCCCGCCAGTCGCTACGACTTGCGCTATTTCCTCGAACTGCCGAGCGCCAACGGAGACGACAAGGTTGCCCTGCAGAGCTTCGATACGCAGGCGCGCCGCGCGGCGCGGATGAAGGCTTTGCGCAGCGATCTCGCCCGTCACTGTGGCGGTCTTACACTTCCCGGAAGGGACGAACCTATCCTGGAAAAGATTGATGTGCGCCATCGTTCACACATCTCAGGCGCACTGTCTTTGACGGAGCTGCCCCCGCCGAAGCCGGGCACGGACGGCGAGGAATTTTCGGTGTCAATCAGTGCGTTGCGCCGGTTCCTCGAATGTCCGATTCAGGGGGCCGCGCGCTATGCGCTCGGTCTGGAGGAGGATGACGAGGCCGCGGATATCGGTATCGAAGATGAGCCGATGGCGCAATCGGTGCTGGGACGAACCATTCTCCTGCGCGAGGTGTTGTGGAAATCCGATTGCGACCCCAAGAGCGCACGCAAAATCTATCAACGCGAAGCCGGTATAGCTACCGCGCACGGCGATCGCCCAAGCGGTGTATTCGCCGAGACCACTGCGCAGGCAGACCAGGAACGGCTCCAAACTTGGATCGAACATCTGCGCAAGGCAAAGTTCACGCAGAGCAGACCAGTTCGGCTGGGAAGCGCCGATCGATTCGAGGATCGAGCGGAAGTCCTGCCCGATATCAGGATCGAATTCGAATCAAGGCGCTCCGACGGGAGCATCGTTCGACGGCGCGCCAGACTTTACGGCTCTCTGGGCAATCTCAGCCTCGACTACCGGGCGGCGGCACAGGCCGCCCTGAGTAAGAAGCCAAAGACGCGGTACTTTCTTGAGGCATATTTTGCGGCAATAGCGCTCGCGGCGGGTGGAAAACGGCACGGCACGTTTGAGGCGTTGGTTTTAACCTCTAACGGCGCATTCAAGAAAAAATTCGATACGCCGAGTACCGAGAACGCGCGCAAGTATCTCGCGACACTGGTCTCCGACCTCTTCTCCGGACGAAATCACTATTTTATGCCCGTCGAGGCGATTGCCGAAATTTGGAGCAAGATTGGCAAGAAAACCGCGGACGACTTAATCGACGTATTGGAAAACCTGCGTGAAGACGAATTTTGGCCGTGCTCGTCCAGCTACGGGCCGGCGCGCGATGCGCGACGATTCGAGCCGCCGCCCGCAGGCGAAATTGAAGCGATCGTCAAAAGGCGATTCGGTCCGATTGCGTCGATTTTCGATGATTCGGAGGAGATCGGATGACGCGCTGCGGTTATTGGCGTCCGACGATCCTCGACGAGGTCAAGCTGGACCGTCACGCCGTTATCGAGGCGGATGCCGGAACGGGCAAGACCTACGTAATCGAGCATCTGATAATCGAATTGCTTGTCGCGGGTGCGTGTTTGTTCGAGCAGATTCTGGTCGTGACGTTCACGGAAAAGGCGACCGCAGAGTTGCGCGCACGCACGCGCACTCGGATCGAGAAGATTGTTGCGGGCCTCGCCGACACCGCAGATCCGAAGACGCACCGATGGCGAGATCTCGATGGGGCCGCACTGGAACGCCTGAGAAATGCGCTTTTCAATTTCGATCGCGTGTCGATTTTCACCATTCACAGCTTTTGCCAGCGAGTCCTGACGGATTTCGCGTTCCAAAGCCGCGCGCGACTCGGGCTTGAACTGATCGATTCGCGGCTCGCGTTCCATCGCGCATTCAGGGAAGCGTTGCGAGAGAAGTTCGCGGTTGCCCCGCACCCTCTGCTTGAACGATGGCTTGCGGAATCCGGCGATGCTCCATCGCGCGACAGCGTCATCGGGAATCTGGAAAAGCTCCTTTTCGCTGCGCACTTTAATCGATACCTCGCAATCGGTGAGGACGTTCGAAATCGGCGCGCTCTGGACGCTCTGGTGTGCGGAATCGATTCGAGCGCGCTCAAGGACGAATACCGCCGCGGCTACACAAAGGTCCCGGCTAAAACCATGCCCGCCGCGGACGAAATAGGCGCGCGAGTTCGAGGGGCGCGAGGCGATACGGACAAATTAGTCAAGGCGCTGAGCGATTTTGATTTCGGCCCCCATGACAACGCGATCACGAAAGCCGGCGAACCGAAGGGTTCGCTTTGCGCCCTTATCGATGCGGCACGCATCGCAGCCTCTCTTGAAGTTCAGGTCGTCGAAGAGTTTCTGCCGGCGATTGTCGAACGGATGACGGCCGACAAGGCCGATCGGGGCGTATTCGATTACGACGACATGCTCGCGATGGTGGCGCAGGCGCTGAAGAATGACGGCAGCGGTGTCCTCTCGAAATCGATTCGCGAGCGATGGCAGTGCGCGCTGGTGGACGAGTTTCAGGACACCGACGATCTGCAGTGGGAAATCTTCGAGCAGGTATTTGCGAAGAGCGAAGGCGTGTGCCGCCTGTTCGTGGTGGGCGACCCCAAGCAGGCGATTTACGGATTTCGCGGAGCCGACGTTTTCACTTATCTCAACGCACGCGACGCTCTGGAAGGTCTGGGCACGAAGCGGGTTCCCCTCAGGACCAACTTTCGCGCGACCGATGATCTGGTGAGCTCGCTCAACCTTATCTTTGAACCCGTCGAAGGAGGGATTTTCGACGGCGAGATCAGGTGCGAGCGACCCGCAGAGTGCGGACGCAAGACGCTGACGGCGCTGGATAGCGGAGCCCAGCCGGTCACGCCCGTTACGCTGTTGGATCTGCGACATTCGTCCGAGAATGTCCGCGCCGCGCGCGCGAGAGCAGCCATCGGGCGAGCGATCGCCCGCGAGCTGCGGGACATACTTGTAGAAGGCGAGCGCAAAATCCTGATTCGCGAAACCGGTCACGATGACAAACCTGTCAAGCCTGACAACGTCTTCATTCTGACCCGCACGAAATTCGAAAGCGTCGAAGTCGGCGGCTTTCTGCGCGAGGCCGGCGTTCCATTCGCCTTCTACAAGCAGGAAGGACTGTTTGCGACACCCGAGGCCTCCGACATTCTCGATGTCCTGCGTGCGATCGAAGAGCCGGATTCGCAGTCTCGAAGGCTGAAGGCGTGGGCGTCTCCCATATTCGCAGTGAAGTTTGAGGATCTTAGCCGCGCAAAAGACCTGCCCGAACAGCATTTCCTCAGCGACCGGCTGTACGAGTGGAAGGCGCTCGCTGAAAAGGAGAGATTCGCCGACCTGTTCGATCGCATCCTGCATCAGAGCGGACTCGCAGCGCGAGAGCTGATGTTCTCGAACGGCGAGCGCGAGCTGATCAACTATCAGCATCTTCTCGATATCCTCCTCCACGAAGCCGTTTCCCAGCGGCTTTCATTGTCCGAAGTCGTCGCCCGACTCGCATCGTGGATCAGCGGCGTCGTGGCGCCGCCCGGACGCGAGGGCGACGTCCAGCCCGTCGAGAGCGGACGCCCTGCTGTGCAGATAATGACGATGCACATGAGCAAGGGCTTGGAGGCCGATGTCGTGTTTGTCTATGGAGGGCTGTTCCCGCCGAAGACGAACAAGGACGTGTTCGTTTATCACGAGGGCCGGCGCAGGCGGTTGGCGGTTGGCGGGCTTGCCGGCAGGATTTCAGGCGATGCGATCGACGCAGAGGAGAGACTGGAAAATCAGCGCCTCACTTATGTGGCGCTGACCCGTGCGCGGGCGAAACTTTATCTGCCGCTCTATCCGGAAAAACTCGGGACCAGAACTCCCACCGGCTTCTATGCGCAGCTCAATAAGCGTCTGACCACCCTCGTTTCAGACGAACGCAGCGAGCCTCTTTTCGAGATTCGCGATATCAACGAGCCCGGCGCATCCGACAACGTCTACGAAGCACGCGTCAGCGAGCTTATCGGGACATGGGATCCGCCGGCGAATCTGCTCGTTGAGGAGGACGACGAACCTGGAAAATTCCTCGCGATGCGTCGAGCGCATCGCGCCATGACCACCGCGTCGTATACCTCGCTCACGTCGCGCCGCTCGTTCGAACCCGATGACGAGAACCTGGAGTTGAAACAGGATCTGGCGAGCGAGGTTGTGCCGGCGGATCTTCCGGGCGGCCGGTCGGTGGGGGTTTTTCTGCACGAAGTGATCGAGAAACTGGATCTCAACGCCATCAGCGAGGCGCGCGACCTGCAGTCCTGGATCGCGAAGGAGGGAGTCGCGGCATTATTCGAGGAGACGATGCGCAGGCGCCAGGTGCGCGACCTGCGATGGCGCGAGCGCGGCGCCGAAGTTGTCTTCAACGCGCTGCGCTCGTCGCTGACCGTGGGCAACGGCGAGCGCCTGCCTGCGCTTTGCAGATGTCTCAGCGCACGGGAAATGGATTTTGTCTACCCGATTCCGGAACGGACGCATCGCTTGCTTCGCGATGCGGGAGGCGTCGACTGGACGGTCGAGCGCGGCTATCTGAAGGGCGTCGTCGATTTCGTTTTCGAGCATGGCAACCGGATGTGGTTTGCGGATTGGAAGAGCGACCACCTGAACGATTACTCGACCGCGACGCTCAAGGCGCACGTCGATGCACATTACGGGTTACAGGCGTTCATCTACACCATCGGCATCGTGCGCCTGATGCGCATCCGCGACGAATCCGAATACAACAGCCGCTTCGGAGGGCTGCTCTACATTTTCCTGCGGGGCGTTCGTCCCGAAGGCGACGGAACGTCCGGCGTTTACTTCCATCGGCCCGCTTGGAACGAGCTTGTCGAGAGCGAAAAGAAACTCGTCACCAGCGAATACGGAGACGTAGCGTGATGGGCGACCTTTACGCCAATCTCGGACTCCTGCGTCTATCAGAACGCTTTGCGGAGAAGGGTGCACATCCCTCCAC
>DASPQU010000409.1:0-2513 GCA_035624805.1 Binataceae bacterium (SeqCode)
TTGGCGGTGTCCTGGATGCCTATGCATGTCGTCACCAGCGCCCCCCAGTCTCCGCCTTGCGCGCCGTAGCGTTTGTAGCCGAGACGTGGCATCAGCTCCGACCACGCCCGCCCCATCCGCTGCACGTTCCATCCCGTGGTGCTTGGCTTCGAGGAAAATCCATAGCCGGGCAGCGAAGGGCACACGACATGGAACGCATCGGCCGCATCGCCGCCGTGCGCGGTAGGATTCGTGAGCGGTTCGATCACCTTGTGAAATTCGACGATCGAACCCGGCCATCCGTGCGTGATCACGAGCGGAAGCGCGTTCGCATGAGGCGAGCGGACGTGGACGAAATGTACGTTGATGCCGTCGATATCGGTCGTGAACTGCGGGAATCGGTTGAGCAGCGCCTCGCGTTTGCGCCAGTCGTATTTATCGAGCCAATATGCGCAGACCTCCTGCGCGTACGCGAGCGGCAGGCCCTGCGTCCAATCGTTCACGCACTCGCGCTCGGGCCATCGCGTTGCGCGAAGTCGCCGCTTGAGATCGTCGAGTTGCTCGTCGCTCGCATGGATGCGGAACGGTTTGATTTCGGTGCTCATCGCTTAAACCTCCGGCTTGGTCGCATCTTCGCAACGGATGCGTACGCAGGATTCTAGTTATCCGCGCGTGAGGATCAATTGCGACACTATAAAGTTTCATTTCTTACGACCCCGCAAACGGGGTAAGTAGTGATCGCAAAGTTGCGGGGAGACAATCAGATGGCCGAACGTCTCAAGGGCAAAGTTGCGATAATCACGGGCGCGGGAACTTCGGGCGAGGGGATGGGCAACGGCAAGGCGGCAGCGCTTCTGTTCGCGCGCGAGGGCGCTTCGGTCGTTGCCGTCGACATCGATCTCAACGCCGCGGAGAAAACCGCGCGTGAGATAGAAAGCGAAGGCGCAAAGGCGCTTGCGATCGCGGGCGACGTCAGCCGCTCATCGGATATTCGCGAAATCGTCGATATGGCGATCGAACGGTTCGGTCATATCGACGTGGTTCACAACAACGTCGGAATCGAGATCGCCGGCGATCCAATCACCACGACCGAAGAGGACTGGGATCGCGTCCATGCGGTCAACCTCAAAAGCGTTTTCCTGATGTGCAAGTATGCGATCCCCCACATGGAGCGGCGCGGGGGCGGAGCGATCGTCAACGTGTCGTCGGTCGCGAGTATCCGATGGAGTCCGGTGCCGTATTTTTCGTATCACACGTCGAAGGCGGCGCTGAATCACATGACACGGGTGATCGCGCGTCAGTATGCGCCCAAGAACATCCGATGCAACGTGATCCTGCTCGGCATGATGGATACTCCCCACATCCGCACATATTATCGCGACAAGCCGGCGGCTGAAGTCGAGCAGATCATGCGCCAGCGCGATCGACATTGTCCGATGGGGCGTCAGGGGAGTCCGTGGGATGGCGCCCACGCCGCGCTGTTCCTCGCTTCGGACGAGGCGCGCTACATAACCGGCGCGGAATTGATCGTGGACGGCGGCCTGACGCTGTAGGGAACCTCTAAATAAGTCGGCGTACTATACAAATGCGCCTGTTTGTCATCCCGAGCGAAGAGAGCTACGCGAACCCTTCGGCTGCGCTCAGGACAGGCTCCGTCGAGGGATCTCGGACAGCTTCGCTGCCAAGCGAAGCCGGTACCGGTTCTTTGTCCGCGCGGCGCTCCTTACCTGTGCGGAGGTTCGTTAGTTGAATCTTGAGTAATTCGGCGAGATGGTGGCGTTCGTATGAATCGAAATGAAATCGTAAAGATCGACGCGACAGGGCAGGCCGAGCTTGTCGCACGCGGCGAAATTAATCCGGCCGAGCTGGTCGATGCGGCGATCGAACGGATCGAGCGGCTCAATCCGAAAATCAATTGCGTGATCTACAGCCGCTTCGAGAAGGCTCGCGCCGAAGCTGCGCAGGCGCAGAAACTGCCTGCGGGAGTATTTCGCGGCGTGCCCTTCCTGATGAAGGATCTCGGCGAGATGGTCGCCGGCGAACCTGCCAGTTGGGGATGGAAGACATTTAAAGACGCAGGCTTCGTCGCGGGTTCGACGGCGTACGTGGCGATAAAGCTTCGCGACGCGGGATTGATCACGCTTGGTCAGACGACGATCCCGGAATGGGGACCCTCGATCGCCACCGAGACGCGAGCATGGGGAGCGACGCGAAATCCCTGGAATCTCGATCGCGGCGTCGGCGGCTCCAGCGGCGGCGCGGCTGCCGCAGTTGCCTCGCGAATGGTTCCGATTGCGCATGGCAACGATGCGGGAGGCTCGATTCGTATTCCGTCGTCGTTCTGCGGATTGGTTGGTCTCAAGGTGTCGCGCGGACGAACATCTGCCGGTCCGACGAACGCCGATGTCTGGCACGGTATGGGCGAGGAGGGCGCCCTAGTCCGATCTGTGCGCGATGCGGCAGCGGCGCTCGACGTTGTCGGCGGCTACGTGCCCGGCGATCCGTATACTGCGCCGGCGACGGGCCGTCCCTAT
>DASPQU010000410.1:0-2658 GCA_035624805.1 Binataceae bacterium (SeqCode)
ATCGATTTGATCAAACAGCGGAAGGTCGCCTTGATCGACAGGAGTCACGTAGGAATAGCTCGCGAAGGGCTCAATCGTATGCTTGAGTTTTTGAACGGGCCCCCAGTTCACATCGTCGTAAACCCGCTCCAACTCAGAACCCGCCGCCAGTTCCAGGTATGGAACAAAACGGCTCTGGAAGCCCCCGTGCGCCAGCGGCCCGACGCTGAGTCCGTTGTTATAGAGCTGGCCGTTCGAACCGACCGGAGTGACGGTAATCGTATGTCCCGAGCTGTCGTATAGCGTCCCGTACGCGCCCGCACGTGCGAACCCATATAAGTAATCGCCCAGGCGCCAGGGAACGGTCAGCTGCGGAGTCGCATTGAGGCGCACTCCGTTCTGGCCATGACGCCGCCAATATTCGACCGCGTCCAGGTCGTAGTCGAGATAAGCGAGATTGCCCAGACTTGTCCGTCCGCTGATCCACAAGTCAGGCAATTGCTGAAGCGCGAATGATTCGTCCTGGATGAGATCGGCGTGCCATGTGCCCTGGAGCCGCGCAAAGCCGTTTTCGAATTCATCCATAATCCCGAAATGCGAGATTGCGTCGCGCATCGAACCGAAGTTGCTCCCGAATCCGCGCGACAACGTCCAGGTATTCATTTCTCGCAGATACAACGAATCGCTGACGGTGATGGTATCACCGTAGGCGAACAGGTCGGGTGTGATGTGCTGACGCGCCATCCCGATGATCCCGTAACGATCCACCGGGATATTCGGATCGGCGAGCTGGGTGTCGACGATATCGTTCTGACGGTTGGCCGACGAACGCAGAAATTCGTTGTAGTAAGCGGCATCCACCCACAGGAAATCGTCCAGGCCATGGGTCAGCCGATACTCGCCCAATCCGCCGATGCGCTGCGAAGACTCGAGATCGAAAGCGAAGGTCGCATCCGAACTCTTGTTGATCGCCCAGTAGTACGGTTGAAGATACTCAACCCCCCGCAATCCTGACTGTCCCTGGCGACTGGTCAGGAAGCCGCTATGACGGCTGCTGTCAGCGGGAAACGCGACATACGGGAGGGGAATCACCGGATATCCCAGCACTGAGAATTTTGCGTTCTTCGCAGTGCCCGTTTGCCCCATATGCACGTCCATCTTGTCGGCGGACATGCTCCAATCGGGAGTGCCGGGTTCGCATCCGCAGGTCGTGAAGAAGCCGTTGAGGATCACATACTTCTGACCCTCCTGCTTGAGAATTCGGCGACCCTTCAGATGATAGGTCTTTTCGCGCGCCAGGATGTTCGCGTCGTCGAGCTCCAGGGTTTCCTTATCGAGATCGATTTCCGCCCTCGAGGCCCATATTTCGATCTCGGGATCGACCAGATGGACGTTGCCGACTGCGCGCGCGATTCGCTGTCGGCGCTCGAAGACTATCTCGTTCGCGTGAAGAACGGTGGCGCCCTGCGTCATCACCGCATGGCCGCGCACCGTAAACGTGTCGTCTTTGGATTCGTAGATGGTCTCGTCGCCTGTTATATCGATCGGCCCCTGATGCTGTCCGAGAACTTCCGGCGGAACTGTCGACGTCGGATTCTGCACAGGGATCGCGTGCGCGAGCCCCGCCGCGACGAGAAGCGAGAACAGAAGTGCTACCGCGAGAAATTTAGACGCGAGCTTCAGGGAAAAGACCGCCTCTACCCTGCCGGCCAAGCAGCCAGCCGTAAACTTCGCCGATAAAATACACGGATCCCGTTGCGAGCACCACGTCGTCGGGACCGCATTCCGAAAGCACAAGCTCGATCGCGCGCGTCGCTTCGCGCTCGATCCGGGCCGGCACGTGCGCGGCGAAAAGCGGTGCGAGATTTTCCGGGTCGAGCGGACGTTTCGGCTTGACGCGCGTCAATGTCACGTCGCTGACACGCGTCCGTAACATCTCCGCCATCTTCGCCCAGTTCTTGTCCGAAAGACATCCGAAGATAAGCCGCGGGCGAACGTTCGGTCCGAGCTCAAGACTCAGCGTTTCGAGCAGCGCCGCGATGCTCATCTCATTATGAGCGCAATCGAAAATCACCAGCGGCTTCTTCGATACGATATCGAAGCGACCCGGCCAGTAAGTGTCGCGAAGCCCGCGGCGAATTGAATTTTCGTCGATCCGGTCCCATCCCTGCGCGCGCATCGCTTCGAGCGTTGCGATCGCAATCGCCGCGTTTTCGTGCTGGAACGGCCCCGCCAGCGATATCTCGACACCGGGCAATTCGAGTCCGAGTCCGTGATAGTCGAGGCGATGTGCCGGGGCGTGAGAGATGAAGCTGAAATCGCGATCGATCAGGCGCGCCGCGCTGTGCCTACTAGACGCCATCGCGAGCAGCGTATTGCGCGCCTCATCGTCGCGCGAACCGATGACGACGGGTACGCCTTCCTTGATGATTCCGCCCTTCTCCGCGGCGATCGAAGGAATCGTGTAGCCAAGGTATTCGACGTGGTCGAAGCCGATCGGCGTGATGACGCTCAAAAGCGGCTTTACCACGTTAGTCGAATCGAGCCTGCCGCCGAGTCCGGTTTCGACCACGGCGACATCAACCTTCGCCTCCGCGAAGTACAGAAACATCATCGCGACCGTGAATTCGAAAAACGTGAGTCCCAGGCCCGCGCCTTCGAAAATCCGCCGCAGACGTT
>DASPQU010000411.1:0-2351 GCA_035624805.1 Binataceae bacterium (SeqCode)
CCGCGGACGTAAACAGCATCGGGGCATGCGCGAGGAACGGAAAGCGTCGATGCGCGTCGGCGACGAATCGAGGCACGCGCCGGCCTTGCTTCGCCGCAAGATCCCATTTGTTGCATACGACCACCATGGCGCGATCGTTACGATCGACGAGCGACGCCAACCGCGCATCCTGGTCGGTAATTCCCTCGGTAACGTCGATCACGAGCAGGACCACGTCGGCGCGACGAATCGCGCCGATAGCGCGTCCCACCGACTCCTGCTCGAGATCCTCGTCGATTCGCGTACGGCGACGAATCCCGGCGGTATCGACCAGCAACAGCTTGCGGCCCTTCGTTTCGACACGCACATCGACGGTATCGCGCGTCGTGCCGGGAATTTCCTCGACAATCGAGCGCTCGAATCCGCACAAGCGATTGAGCAGCGACGACTTCCCTACGTTCGGACGCCCCACCAGCGCGATTTTCAACTCGGGCGGCTCGGCGGGTTTCGCCTCCTTTTCGGGTAGGCGCGCGTCGATTTCGTCGGTAAGTTCTCCGATGCCGCGACCGTGAGCGGCTGAGATGAAGAACAATTTCTCCGCGCCGCTTGCGTAAAACTCCGAGGCAGCGGTCTCCTGTCCTGGATTGTCGATCTTGTTTACAGCCAATATTAGCGGGCATCCGGTTTCGCGGATCAACGCGAGCGCTTCGCGATCCGCCTCCGAAAATCCCTCGCGCCCGTCGAGCACCATCACGACGACATCGGCAGCGCCGATAGCCGCCAGCGCGTCGCTCGCGATTCTCTCAGACAATCGCGTGTTGCCGCCGAGCTCGAGGCCGCCGCTGTCGACGACGATAAACTCGCGATCGCCGATACGCGCGCGCCCGATATTCAGATCGCGTGTGGTTCCGGGAACCGGACTGGTGATCGCGTGCGCGCCCGGCGCGAGACGATTGAAGAGCGTCGATTTTCCCGCGTTCACACGTCCGACGAGCACTACTATCGGCAGTCCTTCGGCGACTGCCGCCGTTATCGCCCCCTGACGCGGGCTTTTGCGGGCGCGCGGCGATATCACAGCCCCATCTCCTCGAACTTGCGCGGATTTCGCGTCCATCCGGGATCGGCCTTGACGTGAAGCTTCAGAAAAACGCGCCACCCGAACGTAGCTTCCATCTCCATCCGCGCTTCCGTGCCGATCTGCTTGAGCATCGCGCCGCCCTTGCCGATCACGATGCCCTTGTGGGACTCGCGTTCGACCACGATCAATGCGGAAATCCGGATAAGCTTCTTTTCGGGCTCTTCGACGAATTCTTCGACGACAACCGCCGTCGAGAAGGGAATCTCCTCCTGAAGCCGCAGAAACACCTTCTCGCGGATTATCTCCGCGGCGAGTACACGCTCGGTCTGATCAGTATATTCGTCTTCCGGCATCAGCGACGGCCCGCTCGGCAGCATCGACTTTATCGTCTCAAGCAATTCGGATGTATTCTCGCCCGTAAGTGCGCTGACCGGAACAATCTCGGCTTCGGGAATAGTCAGATGGCACTGTTCGAGCATCGGGGCGAGTGCGGTCCGCGCAACCAGGTCGATTTTGTTCACAGCCAGGATGCGCGGACGCTTCACACTGCGCATCTCCACGAGGAATGCCCGGTCGGACTCCGAAAGCCGATTGCCCGCCTCGACGACGCCCAACATCACCTCGCCCTCGGCCATCGAGCGCCGCGCCGTTTCGACCATCCTGCGATTTAACGGGCGTGCGCTTTCGTGGATACCGGGCGAATCGATGAAGATAATCTGCGCGTCGGAGTCGCTCCGTATCCCGACAATTCGCCGCCGTGTGGTCTGCGGCTTGGGTGTGACAATCGCTACCTTGCGCCCGACCAGGAGGTTCAGGAGGCTCGACTTGCCTACGTTTGACCGTCCGCCAAGGGCAACGAAGCCAGCGCGATGACTACCCGCTACTACGCTCTTCGCCACGCAACTCCTGTTCGAGCTGGACTAACGCCTCGCGGGCGGCGGCCTGCTCGCTTTGCTTCTTGCTGCCGCCCTCGCCCGCGCCAAGCTCGCGTCCGCTGATGCTGATCCTGGTGGTGAAGCGCTTGGCATGGTCGGGACCTTCAGCGCCGATCAGCTCGTAGATCGGCTGGGCATGAAATCGACGGTAAGAGATCTCCTGCAACTCGGTTTTGTAATCGCGCTCGGCTGCGGGTCCGCCAATATCGTCGGTGAACAGGTTTTCTACGACTCTTTGCGCAGGCTGCAAGCCGGAATCGGTATATATCGCGCCGATTACAGCTTCGAACGACGCCGCCAGAATCGATATCTTCTCACGGCCGCCGCTCTTTTCCTCGCCCTTGCCGAGCTTGAGCTTC
>DASPQU010000412.1:0-5143 GCA_035624805.1 Binataceae bacterium (SeqCode)
AAGTCTGTCGAAAGACGACGCCACGCAGCTTCGCGCTTTTCGCGCGGCGCCATCACCGAATCGATACCGACCAGCGTTACGTCGCGAATCAGGAACGGCATAACCGTCGCGGGCAGATCGGGGCCTTGCGCGAGGCCGCATGCGGCGACCGCGCCGTCGTATTTTGTTTGCGCGATCACGTTGGCCAGCGTGTGGCTACCGACAGAATCAACCGCAGCGGCCCATCGCTCTTTCCCCAGCGGGCGCCCGGGTTCAGAAAGCTCGCGGGCGTTAATGACTTCGTCGGCGCCCAGCGTGCGCAGATACGCACCTTCCTGCTCAGCCCGGCGCGATGACGCGATCACTCGATAGCCGAGCTTCTTGAGCAACGCTATCGCGACGGAGCCGACGCCGCCTGCCGCGCCCGTCACCAGCACGTCGCCGCTCTTTGGCGTGATCCCCTGCTTCTCCAGCTCCAGGATGCAAAGCATCGACGTGTAGCCGGCTGTACCGATCGCCATCGCGTCTTTGGTCGAGATATTGTCGGCGAGGCGAACGAGCCAATCGCCCTTGACGCGGGCGCGCTGTGCGTAGCCGCCGTAATGGCCTTCGCTGATGCCATAGCCGTTGAGCACCACACGATCTCCCTCGCGGAATTTCGGATTCTGCGATTTCAAAACCTTTCCGGCGAGATCGATACCGGGAATCATCGGGAATTTCCGGATAACAGGAGCGCGCCCGGTAATCGCAAGTCCGTCCTTGTAGTTCACGGTCGAGTATTCGACCGCAACCGTAACGTCGCCCTCCATGAGATCGCTCTCGGCGATCTCGGTCAAAGCTACTTTCTGTGTGTCGCCCTCTTTGGTCACGAGTAACGCGCGAAACTTGTCTGCCATGGTAGTCCTCTTTCCGGCGCGCTCCTGTGCGCGCGAAGCGAAGCTTGCAGCGTAGTCGTCCCGGAGAAATTTCGACAACATCGAAAAATGGCCGAAAACAACTTCGACGCCGGTTTTGGCATCATTACACACACTTCAACTTAAAACGGAACTCCTGCGCTGGGTTTGACAAGCGAATCGATGGAGTCCGAGAGTATCGGGCGTCAGAACTCTTTTGCACGGAGAGGAAAATCGAATGCTGACCGACGATATTATTGCAATCGAGCAACTACTGAATCGTTATTGCTTCGCGGTCGACAAGGGCACTGCGGACGATGTCGCCGCGCTCTTCCACGAAAGCGCGGTCCTCAAGGCGATTTACGCGGGCGATCCTCCCGCGAGCGGGCGCGCTGCGATCCATCAGTGGTACGTGAACTATCACAAGCAGATGCACAGCACCGTCGATCATCTGCGGCACTGCATCAGCAATCCTCTCGTCGAAGTTTCAGGCAACGAGGCGAGCGCGCAATGCTATCTGACGGCCGACGCGGTCGCGAAACCAACCGGCAAACCGTTTTGGGTTGCAGGCTATTATCGCGACAAGCTGGTCAAAGAGGGCGGCCGATGGTTCTTCAAGGAACGTGAAATCCACGTCCACTATCAGGCCCAAAGCGAGCCGAGAAAATAGCTGCCCCCACTACGACTTTAGCGACGCGGTCGAGCGCTCGTAGTGTTCGGCCGCGACGCGAAAAGCGCCTGCCGCCCGCTCGAACGTATCGAACGTCGCGATTCCTCGCTGGCGAGCAAGATCGCTGCCTTCCGCGACGATCGGCGATCGGAATTCAGGCTGTATGTGCTGCGATTCGACCGCGATCGCGAATGGCTTTTTCGCGCGCTCGGCAAATTTCGCGAGCCGATCCAGCAGCGGGATATTCTGCTTCGCATCGTTAGGCCCTGTCGCGCCGCCGAATCCCGGCCCCGGTCTGAACTCCATCAGGATCGCGTCGATGACGGGATCGCGATCGAGGGTGTCGAGCACGCGATCGACGTTGTCGAGGCCGCCGGCCGCCGGTCCGAGCGTCCATGCCGCGTCGAACGGATTCTTGTAGCTGCCGCCGATCACCTGGAAGAAACTCGCGAACTCCGCGTACGTTGATTCCGACAGCGTTGGGACCTCCAGTCCGTGATGCGCAAACGTGTCGCTGATCACGACCGACTGTCCTCCGGTCATTGCAACCAGCGCCATCCCGCGACCCTTCACCGGCTTCGCACGCGTGAGGAGTTCCATGGCGTCAAGCATCGCTTCAAGCCCGAACACTTCGACGGCTCCGCTCTGACGCATCGCTGCATGCCACACGGCCGACGGCGTCGCGAGCGACCCCGTATGCGAAAACGTCGCGCGCGCACCCGATTCCGTCAGTCCTCCCTTCCATACCAGCACGGGGACTCGCACCGACGCGCGTTTGAGGCTGTCGAAGAAATGCCGCCCGTCGCGCACGCCCTCAACGTAGATTCCGATTGCGCGGGTGGTGGGATCGGCAGCCATCACGTCGAGATAGTCGGCCGCCTCCAGGATGAGCGCGTTTCCGATCGACGCCGTCATCCCAACTTTGATCGCGCGCCCGGGCGCCTGCATCGCAAAGCTGATCGCGTGCGTTCCGCTCTGCGAGATGAAGCATACGTCTCCCGGCTCGCCGGGGCGGAGATTTGCGGAATTGAGCAGTCCGAGGCCCGGGTTGCAGAGTCCCATGCAGTTGGGCCCGACCAGCGCGATCTCCGACGTTGAAGCGATCTTCTTCAGCTCCGCTTCGAGTTCGATTCCGATCGGTTCACCAGTCTCTGAAAAGCCCGCAGTGAAATATCCGATTCCGGCAACTCCGGCATCGACACATTCCTTGAGCGTCTGCGGCGCGATCTTTCGCGGAACCGCGGCGATCGCGTAGTCGATCGGTTCTTTTATCTCCGAGATGGATTTGAAGTTCTTGATGCCGAGAGCCTCGATCGCAGCGGTCTCGTTCGGGTCGGACTGCACCGAGTAACGCGTGCCCTTGAGACCGGACACGGAACGAAGCCACATGAAATTGCGCGTCGCACGATCTCCAATCACCGCAACGGTGCGGGGCTTGAGAGCGCGCGCAAGATTCTCGTGACGACGCGCCCGCAGCCGCGCCGCTTCGGTCCCGCCGGCAGCGGCCGCACGCGAGGCGGCGTCGAAATCGAGCAGGATTCGAGCATCGAGGGCGCACAACCCAGAGGCGTATGCAACGACCGGATTCAGGTCCATCTCCTTGATCTCCGGCCTTCCTGCCGCGAACCGGGAGAGCTTGGCCAGAAGCGAGGCGACCGCGACGCGGTCGATTTTCGGGCCGCCGCGTACGCCATCAAGCAGCGCCGTGCCGCGCAACTGCGAAAGCATTGCAGATGCCTCCCGTTCATCGACGGGAGCGATTCTCACGACGGTGTCCTTCAGCACGTCGACGAAAATTCCGCCCAGCCCGACCATCACCATCGCGCCGAATTGCGGATCACGCGTAATACCTGCGAGCAGCTCCAGTCCTCCAGCGGCCATCGCTTGCACGACAACGCCTTCAAAACGCGCGCCCGGCGCCTTTTTCGAAAGGCTTGCGCGAATCTGATCGAACGCGGCGCGCACGTCGTTCTCGGATTTCAAGCCGAGGACGACGCCGCCGACATCGCTCTTATGGGTGACATCGGGCGACAGCACTTTGAGCACGACCGGGAAGCCGCACTGCTTCGCAGCCGCTGCGGCCTCGCCGGCGCTCGCAGCCGGAACGGGCATCGCGGTGGCGATTCCGATCGCCTCAACGATGCGTTTGGATTCGATTTCGGATAGCGCGCTGCGCTTTTCAGCCGCAGCGCGCGCGATGATTTCGTCGATGATTTTTGCACTCACGGTGTTCGATCTATAGTCGGAACCGAAACTTGAAAAAATAATCCCGACATCCCGCGAGGGTTCGCGTGAAATTCCATATCTGCTGCCGGCCAGGGAATAGTCGTTGTTCTGTCAGCGCGCTTCGCAGATCGCTTGACTGTGCACGAACGGCAGCAGCATCGGAGTTTTGCGTGCGTAAGCGTTATACGCGTCGTCGCCCAGTTCCGCGCGCAGGAAGCGTTCCTCGCGTCGCGCTTTGGCGTAAAAGGCCACGGCTAAAATCGCGACGCCGAGCAGCGCGAACGAGGTTCCCTTCTGAATCGCTGTCGCCAGTGCGGCAAGGATGAGACCCGAATAGATCGGATGGCGCACCAGCCTGTAAGGACCCGTGTCGACGAAACGGTGACCGGCTTTCTTCACCACCCAGTCCGACCACAGAGGCCCCATATGAATGCGCGCCCACCAGGTGAACAAGAGTCCGCCCGACGTGGCCGCTACCAATATCCAGTTCGTGGCATCGCCAAGACGCCAAAGCTGCGTTTGTGCAAAGTAGCGATAGCTCGGCGGAAACGCGAAGAGCAGGATCAAACTCGCGTAAAAGAAAACTCGAAAGAAAAGCTCGGCGGGTATGCTGTCTCTCTTTTCGGTGCGATTGGACCAAAACATCGCGACCGTCCACGACAGCAGCCACGCAGCCCACAGCGCGTAAATAGTATGTTCCGGCGTCATCGAGTGATCGTCGCAGCCGCTCGCACGTCGAGCGCCGGATTCACAGCTTCGTGAAGCCGTCCGTGCTCCATTGTTCGGAGCCGACACCGTTGTGCACGAAGAACAATCCGTCAGGATCGTATTTTCTCTTGATTTCGGCGAGCCGGGAATAATTGCTGCCCCAGTACGATTGCTGGAAATCCTTCTCGAAGTAATTGCTCTCGCTACAATACGCTCCGCCATTCGGGGCTACCGCGCGAAGTTGATCCATACACTGACGGATATTCTGCGTCGCTTTGCGGCCTTCCGCGACCGATGGCTCGTGGCCGGGAATTCCGGGATAAGCAGGTCCCTGGGCGTTGCCCATGATCGCCAACGCAAAGGCGTTCAGCACTGCCGGGTTGGTTGCGGTATCTTTGGCGGCGGCGATCGCTTCGGGCGGCGCGCCTGCGAGTCCCTTGTTGAAGTGCAGTTCGATACCTGAGTGTCGAGAAGCGTCAAACAACGCGCCGGCCAGACGCTCCTGCGCAGCGTCTTCGAGCAGCGAAGCAGGCAACCATAGCGACTCGTAGTCCCAGATGAACCAACCGCACTCGCCCGTGTTCCCCCTCCACCATGCGTTCTTCTGGCCGGATCGGTTCTCGAAAGTGATGGCCGGGTTCGGAATCACGTGCACGAGTATGTAATC
>DASPQU010000413.1:0-4442 GCA_035624805.1 Binataceae bacterium (SeqCode)
CGAAGTTGGAGTCGCAGCAGTGCCGGGATCGAGCTTTTATCATCATCCCGAATTGGGCCGCGGCAAGATTCGCTTCACATTCTCCAAGAGCGATGAAACGCTTCAGGCCGCAGCCGCCCGAATCGCGAGGCTCCCCGAGAAGCTCGCAAAAGCCAAGCGTTAGATCGAGCAGGCAGTGACGCCTGTCCCACCAGGAGAGTGGCGCGCAGATTCCCCGCGATTTTTCCTGGGACTCCTACGAAGAAAGCAGCTTCTGTTCAGTGGGCGGCCGACGCCGCGTCGAGCTTGGGGGCAGGTGTTCCGGGCTCGGATTTAAATCCTTCGGGGAGATCGCGAATCGGCGTGATTCTGATCGCGACACGCTCGCCTTTCTGAAACTTCTCGAGGGTAGGCTTGTGGATGCCGACGCGCGCCATAAGGTATCGCTTCGGAAAATCGTCCACGATGCGGTTAATTACCTCCGCGTCGCTGGTAATCTCGGCCTTCGCGATGAACGCGGGTCCGTTGGCATCTCCGATCCAGATCATCGCGGGACTGCCGCGCCGAATGCGTTTGGCCTTCCACGAATCCGGCGCGGTCTGGATGAGCACAATGTTATCGGCGGTAGTCGTAAACCATACCGGAGCGGCCTTGCTCTGATTGCCGTCTTTGCGAACCGTCGCGATGTAGATGAGACTCGCCTTCGAAAGCGCATCGATATCTCGCGCCGAAGTCTCGCATTGCGCGCCTGACGCGACACTGAGCACCACTACCAGCGCGACGGCAGTGGCAAGGGCGATTTTGCCAAGCTTCGTGATTTGATTCATCGAATTCCCCACCCGGGCCAAGTGTCAATCACCAAGAAACCTGCGCCGTACGAAAATCTCCGCGATGAAAAGAATCGTCGCAAGCGGTAGCAGCCACGAGTCTGCCGAGAGCCGAGTCGTTATCGTGGCGCCTTGCGGCCGCACAATCTCAGCATCCGAGGCGTGTAGCGCGCCGCCGGTCGTCTCCGCAAGTCGCGCGAGCATCGCGAGGTTCGGCGGACGGATTTTCAGCTCTTCCGCGTCGGCAGCTGTCTGCCCGGTGGACGCAAACTCGCGTTGCGCCAGAATCTTTTCCGTATCGCCTGCTTTCGTCAGAAGCGCCGCATTGTATCTGCCACGCGCGAGCGGCGCGATTTCTCCGCGGTAGAGCGTCGCGTCGATTTCGCTCATCGCTACATCGACCGTGCGGCCCGGACCGATAATACGCAAAGCGAGATTCGCGATAGGTGCGCTGTCGGCTTTTTCGGCTTCGAACCTGATTCCTCCGTCGCCTGAATCGCGTATCCGTATCGTGAACGCACCCGCGTCTCCCTGGCGCATCGCCCAACTCACCACCTGCGACCAGAACTCCGCGTAGTGATCCCACCTGATCCAACTAAGCGTGGCGAGTGAATCCGGATCGGCGGCGAAAATCGCGCTTCGTCCGAGCCCGTATTGCCACGCCGCGAGAAGCGGGACCATCGAATCTCCGTGACGAATCTGAAGCGGGGCCTGCGCTCCTTCCTTGACCGCGGTCGTCGCGTAGTAATCGATCGGCGGCAGATGCTGCAGATCGATCCCGGAGAGCATCGAGCTCGGTGAGTTCGCCTCGATCGTCGTGCGCCCCTGCTTGCGACGATTCATCGCTTCGCGGGTGAGTCCGACGAGAAGCAGCGGGAGCTTCTCGATATCCTGAACCCGGTAGAAGGTCCCTCCGGTGGCCTGGGCGAAATCCTGCAACAGTTGAAGGTTCGCAAGGTCGGGTCCGATACGGATGGTCGACACCGGAATGTGCTGACGCGCGAAATCAGCGATCAGCGCGTCGTGATCGTGATACTGGCGATTCGTATCGCCGTCGGTGAGCAAAAAGATCTGACGCACAGGGAGTCCGCTGGCGAGAATTTCGCGCTGCGCGATCTCCAGCGCGTCTTTGAAATCGGTGCCCCCGCCGGGTTCGAGACGCGAAATGCGATTCTCAAGCTCTTCGCGATCCTCGCCGAGCGGAGCGAGATGGCCCAGCACGTAGGGCTGCGAGTCGAAAGCGATAACCCCTGCCAGGTCGGTGTCATCGAGCTGGCGCAGAAGCGCGGTCGCGGCGGCTTTGGCATATCGAATCCGTTCCCCATCGCGCACTGCGGGATAACGTGAGTCGTAGCTCATCGAATTTGATCGATCGATGCACAAGTAAACCGCGATTGGTTCGCGTGAGGGCGGCGGCGGCTGGGGCACGAAGCGTATCGGCAGCGCTTTCTCGATTGGCGTCGAGGCGAAGTGTTCATCGCGGAGAGTCTCGCCGAGGACAATCAATCCCCCGCCGAGGTCGGACACGTAGCGGCCCAGCGCCGACCCGGCCGAAGCCGAGAGATTGGCCGACGATACATCGGCGAGGAATATCGCCTGGTAGGGAAGGTAGGCTTCCGGATTCTCAGGAAGGCCGCGCGGCGAAGCGATGTCGACTGTGTAGTCGCGCAGCCGCAGCGCCGCCATCAATGTTTCCGGCGGGCTGGCGCCTACTACAAGAACTTTGGGCGCCGGCGATGCGGTTATCGCGCGCTCAGCGTCCGGATTAACCGAAACCAGAGGCGAGGCGGAGATTTTCGCCGTCACGACATGTGCGCCGGGATTCGCGATTCGGTAGGGCAAGTTGAAGCGGTTCAGACCCGATCTGAGCGTTACGGTCTGGCCGCCGACAGGTTTGCCATCATCAAACAGTTGCACGCTAACCTGCGCGGGCCGCAAAGCTTCGCTCTCCATCTCAAGTGCGATCGCAAAGCGCTGCCCGACGCGTACCGTTTCGGGAGCGGAGAAGGTTACGAGCGCCACGCGTGAATCCGACGACGCCGGCGGAGTATCCGCAAACACGCGGATTGAGTCCTGGGCGATCGCCGGAGCCTCAAGCATCACGTCGCCAGCGGTTTCATTGCCGTCGGTAAGCAGCAATACCCGCTTTTCGGAATCCGTAGAGAAAAGCCCAGCGGCGACCGTGAGCGCACTAGCTATATCGGTCGCGTGACCGTCAGCGGTCTCCCCGGGCAGATCCGCGATGCGCGGATCACCCAGCGGTGCGCGCATTCGAACGTCACGCCCAAAGGAGAGCACTCCCAATCTATCGCGCGAACCCATGTGCCGCGCCAGCGCCCGAACGCGTGTGCGCATCCAGTCCCGCTGATCGGGCGCGATGGATAATGAATCGTCGACGAGCGCGACGATCTCGACCCGCGTGGCCGGAATTCGCGCGCGCATACCGAATCCCGCAAGAACAAAAACGAGCGCGACCAAAGCGCCCACTCTCAACGCGGCGGACGTCGTCCCTGCCCACAGCTTTCCGCCGCGCGCGGCCGTCAATCCGGCCGCGGCCGCCAAGGGCGCGGCGACAAGCAGAAGCAACAGAAGCGGCCGCTCAAACATGATCGCTTCCCCATCGCGGAGCGCGGCGAAGCAGCATCGCGGATTCGAGGCCGAGCGCGATAAGCGCGAGCACCGCAAGCATGAAGCCAAGAGGTTTTATCTGGCGGACGGCTCCTTCCGACTCTTTGGTGTGTGCGGCGTGCGCAAGGTCTTGGGTCGCGCCTGCGCTGTCCGAGAGATCGGATTCCGACGCGTCGTAGTAGTTCGCATATACGAGCCGCACGCGATCGCCTGTCTGGATACGATAGACGCCGGTCTCAAGCGGACGGAATCGAATGCGTCCGAACTCGTCCGACGTTACGTGCTCGGTCGATCCATTGGGTTTTTGAATCTTGGCTCCTTTTGCGGCAGGGACGCTAACATACGTTCCGGTGGATACGATTTGCAGCTCCGGTGCAGCGGTCAGCGCGCGCACAACGTCGACAGTTGCGACCAGAGCGTCGAGACGGTCGGGATCGAGCAGAAAATGATCTCTAACGTCGAAACCGATCAGCCCGACCGGTCCCATCGCCGAATCGCCGACCGCAGCCAGACCTGGCGCGATGCTATCCGCCCCTGCGCCTGCGGTGATCGGCGTCATCCATCCCGCGATGGCATACGAGCGCGCGGGAGCCGCAGCAGGATTCGCGACGGCGCCCGAACGCGAAGCTGAAGGCTTCGTCGATATCGTAATGCCCGACGCCGGCGATCCGTGCTGAGTCGCTATCGCAGGCGGATAAACGAAGAGCGTCGCGTCAGCGCGAAGTCCGGGAACGTAGCAATCGTGCATAACAGCGAGCGTGTAATGCTCGTTCGCGCTGTCGCTCGGTTTGAAGCCGCCGGGATCCTGCGCACGCACGATAAAATTCGGATTGACGGCGAGCAGCACCCGTGACAAATCGTCGCGAACCTTCGAATCCGATGAGAGCACGATTGCGTGGGCGGAACGATTTTCCGGCGCGACGGCATAGCGCTCATTGTCGGCGTCCAGCGCGTCTGGAGTAACGATACGAGCATGTGCGAGGCCGCCATTTTCGAGTGGTCCGAACG
>DASPQU010000414.1:0-3132 GCA_035624805.1 Binataceae bacterium (SeqCode)
ACTGCGGGGGATTGGTTCGCCGGCGTGAATCGGGCGTTTTGGAAGCCGCATTTCCGAAAGCGCGCCTGCTCGTGCAGCGTGGGGAGCTCGATACCGCGCGCGATCCGAAGAACGAGCGGCTGCACGCGGCGTATCGCCATATGCAGGATGTGCTGGGCCCCAATTCCTCGAACTTCGAAGCAATCGAGGGCGTCGTGGAAGTCGTTGCGGGAGTGAGCGCCGCTTTGACCGGCGGCCATACGTATGACCATCAGGTCGTCGTCGTCCGCGACGGCTCAGAAGGATTCGTGCATCTGGCGGATATCGTGCCGACGCGTTCACATATGCGCGGCCCGTGGAACCAGGCGTACGATCTCGACGCGCTTCGCACGATGGACGAGAAGGCTCGCTATCTACGCGAAGCGGCAGAAAACGGCCACTGGCTCTCGTTCGCGCACGACGATCACGTTTATGCCGCGCGCGTCAAGAACGATCGCGGCAAGTTCGTGATCGACCAGTCAATCCCGGTCGATCCTGATTTCAGCAAGCGCACCTGATTCGCTATCGGAAAGGCGCGCCGGACGATCGTTCGTGCGGCGCGCCATCGAGCGTCACTTTATCGCGACCGGATTCACGGCACGATGCTTGTGATGCACATGGCGCTGCTGTTCCATGTGTACTGGCGATCCTTCTCGCAGTCGGCGGCGAGAGCGTCGAGCCAATCGATTTCGTTGAACACGACGCCTTGATGGAACAGCAGCGCCATGTGCATCACAAGCATCGTGCCGCTCTCGGTATGCTGCGTCTGCTCGCTGCCGATCGTATCGCTCCCGATCGACGGGATCTCCATCTCATGGAACCACTTCACAAGTTCTTTGCTGTAGGCGAGGCCGGGTTCGTTGAACGAGCCGCCAGGGAAAATCGCGGCGCTGCCTTCGTCGTAAAAGCGTTTGAGCCATCCGGTGTGGATTAGCAGGATGTCGTGCTTTTCGATTTTGACGTTCTGACGTTTTTCGGCCGCGTGAATATCGTCGAGCGTGATCCCTTCCCCGGCGTCAAGACTTTTCTTCCCCTTCAGGCGCGCGATATCCAGCAGGATTCCGCGCCCGACGATCCCATGCTCGGCGAGCTTCTCGACCGAGCACTTCTGGAGTCCGCCGATGGTCGTTTTGGCGTCGTACCCGTTGTAGATCTTGTCGCCGTACCATACATGGCCGAGCGCGTCGTACTGCGTGGTTCCCTGCAGATACATGACGATCACGTCGTCGGCGTACTCCAATCCTCCCGGCATCGCCTGCGCGCGTCCGCTCAAGTAGAAACCCTTGTCCATCGCCATCGTGCGGATTGGTTGAGATCGCGTCGGATTCGGATATAGAGGGTCGCCCTGCGGCCTCGCGAGCGGCACTCCCAGCGTGAAAACTTTGCCGTTCTTTACGGATTTAATCCCGCGCAGAACTTCTTCGTTGGTGAGAAAATTGAGCCCGCCAATTTCGTCATCGGCGCCCCATCTGCTCCAGTTTTTGGGCGCGTCTTTGAGCATCTCCGCAAAATTTGCCGGTTTGTTCGCCATTGCCGTTTACCTCGCTAGCATCTGTCGCCGATACCGCACTGCTAATCCGTATTGCGAAAAGCAATCAAGAAATATGAGTATCGGCGACCGCTGATCGAGTTGGCAAGTTCCGTCAAAACTTCGTCGAGCCTTTCAAATCCCGACAGTGTCGTGAAATAGCTCCGAGTGAAAACCGGCTGACCTCACCGGCGATTTCACGTGCAAATTGACACAGCATAAACAGTCGCGCGACGCCGGATAGGCACAGATCGCCAATCCCGGTCGCGATGGACTTCGTTTTGCATGGTCCCTTTACGGCTGCCCGTTGTGGAGGGTAGCGGTGCGCGCGAGAACCGTTTGAATGCTCAATTACGATGCATCTGAATTTGCGACGCGCAGCACACGTCAGGAATTTACTGTGGGACCGCAGGATCGAAGCGTTTGCGAAAGCGTTGGTGAACTGACTTACTTGTTGACGCTTATACAGTCAGTTATACTGCCGGCCAGAATGTGCTTTCTCGAAGCACGGCCGGAAAGCTTCAATTCTCAATCTTCGGATCACAATCCTGCGGCCCGCAAACGTCCGTTAACCAAGGAGTGCGACGGTGGCCGAAATCACCAATTTTGCCCAAGTAATTAAGGAAGATCGCGCGGCGCGCGAGTCCAAGCAATGGGGCGGAACTCTGCTCGATTACCTGGATCTTGTAAAAAGGGACCCGACGTTCACCCGTCTGTCGCACGCGCGCATCTACGACATGATCATCGGAACCGGGATTCGCAATATCCAGGACACCGATGATTCGCGCACCAAGCGTCTTTACAAGGACGAGCCGGTAAAGGTCTACAATTTCTTTGCCGACGAGTTCTTCGGCATCGAGCGTACCGTCGCGCAAATCGTCCGCTATTTTCATTCGGCATCGCTCAAGGGCGAGGAGAGCCGGCAGGTCCTGTACTTGATGGGCCCGGTCGGCTCGGGAAAGAGCTCGCTCGTCGAGCGCATCCAGCGGGGGCTGGAACAACTGTCCCCGGTGTTCGCGATCGAAGGATGCCCGATGAATGAGGAGCCGCTGCATCTCATTCCGCGCCATCTGCGGCGCGAATTTGAGAAGATGCTCGGCGTGCATATCGAGGGCGATCTCTGCCCCGTGTGTCGCTATCGCCTGAAGTCCGAATTCCAGAATCGCTACGAGGAATTTCCGATCATCACCAGGAATTTCTCCAAGCGCAATCGCGTCGGCGTCGGCGTGGTTCCGCCCGTTGATCCGAACAATCAGGACACGAGCGTACTGATCGGCTCGGAAGACATCTCCAAACTCGACCAGTATTCCGAAGGCGACCCGCGCGTGCTCGAGCTCAACGGCGCGCTAAACGTCGGAAACCGCGGGATGGTCGAGTTCATCGAAGTTTTCAAGAACGAAACCGAGTATCTGCACGCGATGATCACCGCGACGCAGGAGAAGGTAATCCCGGCGCCCGGACGTCACGGGATGGTCTACGTCGATACGTGCATCCTGGCGCACTCGAACGAAGCCGAATGGCAAAAGTTCAAGGCGGATCACACCAACGAAGCGATCCTTGATCGTATCGTCGTCGTCAAGGTCCCG
>DASPQU010000415.1:0-2636 GCA_035624805.1 Binataceae bacterium (SeqCode)
AGATGACGCAGAACTACTCGGTTGCGCTGCCCGCGATGATCGCAACGATCGGAGCAGCCGCTGTTGCTCGCGCGATAGAGAGCGAGTCTATCGATACCTTCCGGCTCGCGCGCGAGGGCAAGACCCTCCACATCGGGCAGGAACGACAAGCCCTGAGGCAAATTCCGGTCGGCGCAGTGATGGAGACGCAAGTTACCGTAGCGCCTGACAACGCTCCGCTCACCGAGGTGTTGCAAATCGCGGGCGATACCGAACAAAGCACGATTCCCGTCGTCAGCACCGAGGGGACGCTTTCCGGTCTGATAATCACGCGCAACCTTCTCGCGCTGCTCAGCCGGGGCGACGAACTGTCGCCACTGGTCAACGCATACGACCTGAGCAACCGCACGCCTGCGACCGTCCGCCCGACCGACAATCTCGACCAGGCGAGTCAGGTTATGGAAGCTGAGGCGCTCGATGAATTGCCGGTCACCGAGGAGTCCGCGCAAGGCAAGCTCGCAGGGCTTGTAACACGCCGGCAGATCGCGCGCGCCGTCAATCGCATCAGCGTCTCGCTCTCCACTTTGTCGACCAGGGACGCGAGCATCTATTGGGCCGCTGGATATCGCGTCACGCGGATTCACGTTCCAGTGGCCGCGGACGGCGTTACGATTCGCGAGCTGGACGCCCGCGCACGTTTCGGTATCACGGTGCTGGCGATGCGCGATGTGGAAAATCCAGCGGCGGGCTTTGTGCCCATCGCGCCGGACCAAAAGCTCAAAACGGGCGACATGGTGGTGGTCGCCGGTCGCAACTCCGATCTTCGGCGATTCGCACGAGCGCTGGAGATGCTGGCTGCGCGACCGACCTCAGCCGCGCAACAACGCTAGGCGTGCTTCTTGTCGAACACGAATGGTTGTGCGCGGCCTTCGCGGATCTCGGCGCACAGCTCCTCAACGTTGCGCACCGACCGTTCGAGTTCCGTCGCGCAGGTCAGAAACCAATGCGCGCTGGCAAAGTGCGCATCGCTCCCGCCGACCGCCGTGAGACCGAGTTTCTTCGCCGCGATGATCGCGCGGTCGTTTTCTTCGGCTGAATTTTGACCATTGATCGCTTCGATCGCGGCGAGGGCGGATCCATGGCGTGCGACCAATTCGTCGAGTCGTGCGCCGAACCCCGAATCGCGAAACGGATGAGCCGGAATCGCTATCCCGCCCTCCGCATGAACGATTTCGATAAGATGCTCGCTCTTGAGCAGACGCTGCTCGGGATCGAAGCGCGACAGCGCCGCATCGCTCAGCCCGAAGAGCAGGAGATGGCCGAGGTCGGTATCAGCCTCCATCCCCTTGATGACCAGGACGCCGTATCTGTCCGATAACTCGCCGTAGTGCCGATCGATCTCCGCACCCTGCGGATAGCGGCGATGTTCGGTGAAGCATACCGCGCCGAGCGGGCGCCCATGGGCGCTCGCCGCCTCCAAATACTTTTCGGGCGTGGTTTTCGAGTCGTCCGAAAGATGCGTATGCACGTGCAAATCAACAAGCATTGATTTTTCGACCCGTCTGCGGCTTTCAAGGCGTTCCCGCGTAGGGACTTCCGCTCACGATAATGTGATCTTCGAGCGAAACAATACCCACGCTCACGGCGAGCACCTGAATCTGCACGCGATCGAATTGGCTCGGCACGCGTCCCCACAAAATCGCGGTGTCGCCTTCGAGCTGAAAATGAACCTGGCGATATCCCGCCACGTCGAGCGCGTGACGAAGCATCTTCGCCCTGGCCGTTCGATGCTCGGGTTCGGCTGCGTCAGGTGAACGATAATCGGGAAGCGGCGCTATACCCGACGATTCCTGGTCGGGTCCCGTAAGCTCGTGGAAATAATTGACCGCGGCCGTAATTCCAAAGGCGATTACGAACAACACCAGGGTGATAAAGACTCCGAGCGCGAAGCGGCTGTGGCGCGGTTCGGATCGCACGTGACGATTAACATCGCCTCCAGCGTCGCGCGGGCGCGGCGGCGAGTAGACGAGTGGTTCCGGCGATTCGCGCAGGACAATTGTCGCCGCCTCGGAACTGCCGTCCGCGGTGCCGTCGTGCAGCGCGTGCGGCCCCAGATTCGTTCCGCAAAAAGAACAAAAGCGCGAGTCGTCGGGAATCAAACGACCGCATCGGATGCATTCGACATCCGCCTGAGGATGAACGAGTACAGTTGCCGCTTCCGGCGACGATCCGGTCGACGGCGCGACTTTTTCGCGCAACGGCAGCGGTTGCTGGGCTGGACGTTTTGGAGCGCCGGCAACTCCCCCATTAGCGACAGCGCGAGCCGACGCGCCGTCCCTGATTTGCAACAGCCGCTGCTTGAACTCGGCAGCCGTGCCCATCCGCAAAACGACGTCGTATTGCAACGCCTGATCAACCAGCGCCGCCAAGGCAGGATTGATTTTCGGGCACAGCGAGGAAATTGGCGGAAAGCTGAACGGCGCCTCTGCAGCGGGATCGCGTCCGGAGAGCGCGTGATGCATCGTCGCGCCGAGGGCATAGAGGTCGGAGCGTGACTCGGCGCGTCCGCGATACTGTTCGGGCGGCGCGTATCCCTGAGTCCCGATCATCGTGGCGTTGCTCTGCGGCAGGAAGAATCGGGCGATTCCGAAATCGAT
>DASPQU010000416.1:0-4339 GCA_035624805.1 Binataceae bacterium (SeqCode)
GCGATCGGCAACTTCGACGGCGTGCATCTGGGTCATCACGCGATCCTCAAGGCTGCGATGGATCGCGCGCGCGCCGCAGGCGGAACCGCATTTGCGCTCACCTTCGAACCGCTGCCCTCCAAGCTGCTTTTCCCCGAGCGCGCGCCGAAGCTGATCATGCTGCCCGAGGACAAGCACGAATTGCTGAGGATCTCGGGAATCGACGGCGTGATCGTCATGAAGTTCACACGCGAATTCAGCAAGGTCCCGCCGCGCGAATTCGTGCGTGATTACCTGGTCGGAAAAATCGGAGTGCGCGAAGTGGTCGTGGGCCACAGCGTAAACTTCGGTCACAAGCGCGCCGGCAACGCATCCGTGATGGTCGAACTCGGCGGTGAGTTCGGATTCGACACGACCGTGGTGGGTCCCGTCAAAGTAGGATCGCAGGAGGTCAGCTCGACGCGAATCCGCGAGCTGATCGCCGAGGGCGATATGCGCGGCGCGGCGCGGCTGCTGGGCCGATTTCATTTTCTGCACGGGCTCATCGTTCACGGGCGCGAGCGCGGCCGTACGATCGGCTTTCCGACCGCGAACCTCGCAAGCGAAACCGAATGCGTACCGCCCGACGGAGTTTACGCAACGCGGATGGTCGTCGACGACGAGCGCTGGCCGGCGATCACCAACATCGGGATGCGCCCGACGTTCAACGACGCCGAGCACGCAATCGAAGCTCATCTCTTCGGCTTCAACGGGGACCTTTACGACCGCCGTCTCAAGCTCGAGTTCGTCGAGCGAATTCGCGGTGGAAAAAAATTCGCGTCGGGTCAGGAACTGGCCGATCAGATCGCGCGCGACATCGATCGCGTCAAGGAAATCCTCGCCAGCGCGTAAGCGTCTTTGGCGCTCCGGCCCCGTCGCGCTCTACGGCTTCACAAATTTCAGCATAAAGCGATCGGTCTGACCGCGATGCTTGAACGGTCCCTCGGTGCGGGGGTCTGATGGATTCCTCAGCGCACTTGAAGCGGCGGCGAGCTTGAATCCCGCCTGTTCGATTTCCGACTCGACCGTACTTTGGTCAATTCGATGAATCGTCGTCGATTCGCTCACCCCGGTGCCCGGCTTCGCGCTATGATCGATAATTCCAAACACGCCGCCTGATTTGAGCGCGGCGAAAACTTCGCGATCGACCTTCTCGCGATCGACGCCCATCCCGACCAGATCGTGATAGTTCATGTTCATTACGACCGCATCCAGCGAGCCCGGCGGCACGGGCAGAAGATCGTCGGCTGAGAACGGCTTACGGATGGCGACGACATTGCTCAGCGCCGGCTCCTTAAGACGCTGCTCCCACGCCTCTCCGATCTTCTTGTACTTTTCGGGAAAATCGGGATTTTGCGAGTAGACTTTGCCGTCCGGTCCAACCACGCGGGACAGAAGTTCCGTCGTATAGCCGCCGCCGGCAAAGAGATCTGCGACCTTCATCCCCGGACCGATTCCGAAAAACGCGAGCATCTGCTCCGGCTTGCGGCCCGTATCGAGTTCACGGTCCTGCGCCGGTCGATCCGAAGCTGCGACGGCTGCTTTGACCGGCGCAGGAATTTGCTCGGACGGAATCGGCGCCGATTCCGCGATCTTCGCCATCAGGGCTGGATTCGGCTGCGCTACCGCCTGATTGCGGTTGTTCATCATCGCCAGAGAGAATCCCAGCGCTACCGCGCAGATTATCGTCGTTCTGATGCTGATCATTCCTTCCCTCAAGTTTTCTCTGGAGTGATCGCGGTCGTGGGTTCTGGATACTACCTGTGACGCCTCAGTTTCAACGACAATCTTCGTCATACGATAACAGTGTCGAGCCGCATTGACGGACAGAAGCGCGAACCCCGCGGATGCTCGCCTCAGCCCATCGATGATTGTCGCCGGCGGAATTGAGCTTTTGCGGACGAGCGAAATCGCACTTCGCCCAACTGATTTCGCTTTGGCGACGCGATGGACTTGAGACGCTTCGCGGCACAAGATGTTCATGCCAACTGCGTATGATTGATTCCCAGGCTGATACCAGTTCGTCCGATTCTTCCGCGAGTTTCTCCGGGCTGCGGATCGTTTTCTTCGAAAGCCGGATGGCCTCCGAGACCGCCTCGATGATCGAGCGCCGCGGCGGGCATCCGATTTCGGCGCCCGCGATGCGCGAGGTCCCGCTGGAGGACAATCACGCCGCGCTTGGATTCGCGGAGAAGTTGCTCGCGGGCTCGTTCGACGCCGTGATTTTTCTGACCGGGGTCGGAGTGCGTGAGCTTTTCCGCGTGATGGAAACGCGCCATCCGCGATCTGCGCTGGTTGCAGCGCTCGGACGCATCGTAACTGTTGCCCGGGGACCGAAGCCGACCGCTGCTCTTCGCAGCCTCGGCGTCACTCCCACACTTATTCCTCGCGAACCGAGCACATGGCGCGAGCTTCTGACCGAACTCGCGGCTCATATGGAACTCAGCGGCAAGCGTATCGCCGTTCAGGAATATGGCGTCGCGAATCGCGATTTGATCGCCGGCCTCGAGGCACGCGGCGCCATCGTGAGCACGGTTCCCGTCTATCGATGGATGCTGCCGGAGGACCGCCGACCTTTGACCGCGGCGTTGAAAACGATCGCGGCACGCGAGGCCGACGTCGCAATCTTCACCAGCGCAAGCCAGGTCGCGAATGTGATGCAGATGGCCGAAGTCGCGGGAATCGCGCAATCTGTGCGCGACGGGCTCGCATCGATGGCCGTCGGCTCGGTCGGCCCGGTCTGCTCCGAGCAACTTCGCGCGCATTCAATCGCTCCCGATTTCGAGCCGGCACATCCGAAGCTCGGCCATCTGATTCGAGAGGCTGCCGAGCGCGCTTCCGCGATTCTCGCGCGTAAACGGCGCTCTCCCATCACGGTACATGCTGCGTCGTCGCGTGGCGCGACTGTTGCGGACGCGGCGCGCCCATCTCCGCGCTGGGACCATCCGATGATGAGGGCGTGTCGGCGCGAAGCTGCGCAGTACACTCCCATCTGGCTGATGCGTCAGGCGGGGCGCTACATGCCCGAGTATCGGGCGATTCGCGACAAGTTCGATTTTCTCGAGATGTGTCGGCGACCCGATATTGCCGCCGAAGTTACCGTCTTCGCTGCGCAGCGACTCAATGTCGATGCCGCGATAATCTTTGCCGATATCCTGCTCCCGCTCATCCCGATGCGGTCGGGCCTTCACTATGAAAAGGGCGACGGCCCGATAATCGATCATCCCGTGCGCTCGGATGCCGACCTCGAGAAGGTTCCCGACGTCGACGTCGCAGAGCTTGGATTCGTGGGCGAAGCCATAAAGCTGACGCATCAAGGGCTTGGCGGGAAACTCCCGCTGATCGGATTCGCGGGCGCGCCGTTTACGCTCGCTTCCTATCTGATCGAGGGTGGCTCCTCGCGTCAGTATCAAGCGACCAAAATGATGATGTATCGCCATCCCGAGACGTGGCATCGGTTGATGGCGATGCTCGCGCGCGTGACCGCCGACTATCTGAACATGCAAATCGATGCGGGGGCAGACCTCGTTCAGCTTTTCGATAGCTGGGTCGGAAGTCTGGGACCCGACGACTACGAGCGCTTCGTCCAGCCGCACATGAAATCCGTAATCGGCGCAATCAAGCCCGGCGTGCCCGTCATCCACTTCGGAACGATCACCGGCAATCTGCTTCATCTGATGCGCGACGCGGGCGGCGATGTTATCGGACTGGACTGGCGCGTCGATTTGGCCGAGGCCTGGGCGAGCCTCGGTTACGACGTTGCGGTGCAGGGAAATCTCGATCCGATCGCGCTCTTCGCGGATATTCCGGAGATTCGCGCTCGCGCCCGTGCGATCCTCGACAAAGCTGCCGGCCGCCCGGGCCACATCTTCAACCTCGGACACGGTATCCTGCCCGAGACGCCCGTCGATCATGTGATCGCTCTCGTCGATGCTGTCCACGAGATGAGCGCGCGTGGTGTGAATCGGTGAGCGAGGGCCGCGGTATCGACGCAGTGATGCTCGTAGGGTTCGGCGGCCCGACGCGTCGCGAGGAGATTCGCCCCTTCCTCGACGAACTCCTGCGGGGTCGTCCTGTACCGCCCGAGCGTTACGAGGAAGCGGTTAAACATTACGACTTGATTGGAGGTCGTTCGCCCTACAACGACGAAGCCGCCCTGCTGGCGCGCGCGCTGCGCGAGGCGCTCAGACGCGACGAAATCGAAATCCCCGTGGTCGTCGGGATGCGCACTTCGGCGCCTCGTATCGAAGACGGTCTCCGCGATTTGCAGAAATCAGGAGTGCGGCGGGTATTCGGATTCGTACTGGCGGCCCATCGATGC
>DASPQU010000417.1:0-6600 GCA_035624805.1 Binataceae bacterium (SeqCode)
CCGCGGACCTGAGTGCGCGGTAGATTCCCTCGAATTGCTCGCGCTCGCCGCCTACGATCGTCTCGTCCAGCGCGGAGCACAAATCCCGGAACGGAGCGCGCAGCCTGTCGACGCCGTCGCCGATTGCGCCCTCGCGCCGGTTTTCCAGTATCCAGACGCTCGCGGCGCGTCCCGCGTTAGCGAGTTCAAGCAGCGCAGAAATCTGACCCTCCGGTGCGGCAAGCATTGCGTCGCCCTCGCGGAGTTCGCTCGCATAACGATCCAAATCGATCACGTTGCTGGCGATGATCCACGCGCGGACGGCATCTTCAATTCTCGCGCCGTGCTCGGTCGTCATGGCGAAGACGAACGTCGATCCCATCAAATCGACCATCTCGTTCGCGATTCGCATCGCGATAATCTCGCGCCGCAGTCGATGGCGCGCGATGTCGTCCGCGAATTTCTGCCTAATCGGAGCCGGGAAGTACGGCTCCAGGAAGCGCCCGATAAGGTATGGATCATCGAGCAGCGCCGCCGCTTCGAGCTGTGCAACGAGATCGATCTTGGTATGCGCCGTCACGAGCGCCAGCTCGGGCCGGGTCAGACCCGGATAACGTGTGCGTCGCTCGCGCAGAACAGCTTGCGACGGCAACGGCGAATCGTGACGGCGCAGCACGCCGCGATCCTCGATCGCCTGCATATGCTCGCGAAAAGCCAGAAGCTCGGTGCGGCTTCGGGTTTGTTCAAGGCTGAGCAGCAGCGCCTGATCGCGATTGTCCTCGATCACGCTGCCTGCAATTTCGCTTTCGCATTCGGCCACGATGCGATTGCGCTCCTCGAAAGTGAGCGCGCCGCGTTTGATCGCCGGTTCGAGCAGGATTTTGAGGTTTACCTCGTGGTCGGAAGTGTCGACGCCCGCGGAGTTGTCGATGGCGTCGGTATTGATTCGGCCTCCTGCGAGCGCGTATTCGATTCGCGCCCGCTGCGTCAGTCCGAGGTTCCCGCCCTCGACGACAATTTTTGCTCGAAGCTCGGACGCCGCGATGCGACATGAATCGTTCGCGTGATCGCCGACACCCGCGTCGGTTTCGCCGCTCGCGCGCACGTAAGTTCCGATTCCGCCGTTGTAAAGCATCTCGACGGGGGCGTGCAGGATCGCGCGAACCAGGCTTTCGCCGTCGAGCGTCGCGTCTTCGATTCCGAGCGCGGCGCGCGCCTGGGGCGAAAGATCAATTCGCTTCTGCCCTCGCGGGACGATAAGCCCGCCGCCACTGATGAGCGCGCGATTGTAATCGGCCCAGCTTGAGCGCGGCATCGTGAAGAGGCGTTTGCGTTCGTCGAAGCTCTGAATCGGATCGGGATCGGGATCGATCAAGATGTGACGATGATCGAACGCTGCGATCAGCTTGATGTTGTTCGAATAAATCAGGCCGTTGCCAAACACGTCGCCCGACATGTCGCCGATTCCGACCATCGTGACCGCCGCGCCGCGGGCGAGATCGCGCCCCATCTCGCGCAGATGCCGCTTGGCTGACTCCCACGCCCCGCGCGCCGTAATCCCGATCTTCTTGTGGTCGTAGCCGTGCTCGCCGCCGGAAGCGAATGCGTCGCCGAGCCAGAATCCGTGCGACACCGCAATTTCGTTTGCGATATCGGAGAACGCAGCCGTGCCCTTGTCGGCAGCAACGACCAGATACGGATCGTCGCCGTCGAGAGCCTTCACTTGCGCCGGATGCACGACGCCCTTGTCGGTCAGATTGTCCGTCACCTCGAGCATCGCGCGCATCAGCGTGCGATACGCTGCGACTACGTCTTCGGGGCGCGCAGGCTCGCCCGGCGCGGTCTTTACGACGAATCCGCCCTTCGCCCCGGTCGGAACGATTACCGCGTTCTTCACGGTTTGAGTGTTCATCAAATCGAGAATCTCGGTGCGGTAGTCGAAGGGACGATCGCTGAAGCGGATTCCGCCGCGCGCGACTCGCCCCGCGCGCAGATGGCATCCTTCCATCTGCGGACTGTTCACGTGGATTTCGAACATCGATGCGCTCTCGCGCAGATTCTGAATCGCGCTGGTCGCGAATTTGATCGTGATGTAGGGATCGTCGCGGAAATAGTTGGTGCGCACGGCGGCTATCACGATGGAAAGCATCGAACGCGCGAAACGATCGTCGGCGATGCTCTGCACGCGCGCGAGTTCTGAAACATACCGGGTGCGCAGTTCCGTTGCCGCGCTGACGTCGTAGCGATTCGGATCGAGCCGGATCGCGAACAGCTCGGCCAGGATGCGCGCCAGCGACGGATTTGCGACCAGCACTCTGATCGCCGCAGCACGCGACAGCGCGAGTTCCATCTGCGTCGCCGCCGTGACGAGGGCGCGTATCAACGCGACCTGACGCCATCGCAGACCGGCGGTGAGCACGAGCGCGTTGAGGCCATCGTCCTCCGCCTTTCCCGCGCGCACAGCCTTGACGGCATCGTTGAAAAGCGCGGAGTCGACGCGCCGACCCACGGCATCCGCGATGGGCAGTTCGATCGCGAACGACTGAACGGAAGCGTCTCCCGGTTTGCCGTCGATGAGCGGTGTCAGTCGATGGGCATCCTCGGAGATGATGCGCAAGGCGAAGTTCTGAAGAATCGGCATCAACTCGGAGAGCGCCGGCGGCTTTCCCATCGCGAGCATCCGCAACGTTCCCGCGTTTCCCGAAGGCACAGGCTCGAAAATTACGCCGAATCCGCCGGAATCGAGCACGTCCTCAAGGCTGACGATGTCAGCCAGCGCCTGCTCCGGGTCAACTCCGGCCTTGTATTCGTCGTCGAACGCGAGACCCCATCGTTCGAGCACTCCGTGTCCTCGCGCCGCGCCATAATGATTGAATATCTGCTCGCGCAATCGATCGTTCCAGGTACGCGCGATTTCGACGACTTCGTTTTCGAGATCACGAATCAGCGAAACGGACGGCGGCTGCGCCGCGAAGCAGAAATGCAGGCTCGCGATAAGTCCTTCGCCGAGCGACAGGTGGTAGTAAATCAGGCTCCCGGCCAGGCGCTGCTCCAGATGATTCTGAATCTTCAGGCGCACCTGTGGCGAAAAAGCCTCGCGCGGTATCGCCACCAGCGCAATCACATGTCCGCGACCCGGATCGGAGACAATGTTCAAACGAACCGCCGCTTCGGTCTGTACATCCAGCAGCAGCTTGACCTGCGCACGGATTTCCTCGGATTGCGCGCGGAACAGTTCTTCTTTCGGCAGGCTGTTGAACGCGGCCACGATCTGTTTGAAATCGTGGGAGCCGGGCGTGACGCGTTCCACTCGCAGAATATCTGCGAGCTTCGCGCGCAGAAGCGGGATGTGTTCCGCCTCCTCGGCGTAAGCCTTCGACGTGTACAGCCCGATGAATCGATCGAAGCCGGTTACCGATCCGACGCTGCTCACCCGGCGGATCATCACTGCGTCCATCGGGCTCCAACGATGGACGTGCGACTCGACACCGAGCTTTCCGGCGATCAACGTCGGACCCTCGAACAGGAGCTTCAATTCGGCCGGCGTGAACTGGTCGAGTTCGCCGCCGGGCGGGAAGCGCGACCCTTCGTAGTCGGAAAGGATGCCGAGTCCGGAAACCAGATCGGGAGCGAGCAGTCGGGACCGATTGCGGTTTTCGACCCGATAGCGCCGATAGCCGAGAAAAACGAATCCGCCCTGGATCATCCAGCGCAGGAAATCCCGCACTTCGACGAGTTCGCGAATCGAAGCGGTCTCGGAGCAAATCTCCAGCGCCTTGTCGGTCATCCGCGGGAAATCCGCCGTCGCGCGCCGGACTTCCACCAGCAAGGCGTTGATTTCTCCAGTCAGCCGGGTGGTCTCCTCCTCGTCGGGCGGCAACTCCAATTCGACGTGCACGAATGATTCGGCGGTTTCGCGAGCGGCCGCGGTCTCGATCGACACGAGACTGCCGGCGCCGTCGCGCGAGGCATGGACGATGGGATGGAGCATCGAGCGGACCTCGATGCCGCGTGCGCGAAAATACTCGAGGATGCTGTCGACGATGAAGGGGCAATCGTCGCTGATGGTTTCGACGATCGTCGCCGCGTTTCGCCCGGCGAAGGCGCGCACCATGATCGGGGCGATGCGCTTTTGATAGAAGTCGAACGCCGAGGCCAGGATTTCGATCCGCTCGTCGGGCGTGCGTGCGGCGTCGGCTGCGGATTCGCGCATGAACAAACGCTCGCCGAACAGCATCAGCCATCGCGCCTCGTCGTCGGAGTAACGCTGCGCGATCAGCTCGCGAAAATCAGATTCAAGCGCCATCGATGGTCACCGGATGTCCAAGCCGCCCCCGCCGATTATAGATTGGCCCGTTGGAGGGCAACCAGATACGCTCAGAGTCTGGTGCTGCCGGGCTTGCGCAAATCAGGACACCCGAATCCACAAAACAAAATCGGCAAACCGGACACCCTGAGTCCGACTCAACAATCCATCTCGATTCTGCTACTCTCTAACGAAGCGATCAAAAGGCGAAACGACCCAGACGAGATGAGACGTTTGACCAGCGGTTCACTATCGGATTACATGCGTCCTTACGGATGGAAGAAGAGTTTGACGATGCAGAGATCGGGCGACTGCTCTCCGTTCCAAAACAGTTGCCCGATAACTGGGAATCGCGTCTCTAGACGCGTCCTCGGCGAGAGCTATCGCACAAAAGTGCCAGCTTGCGCATCGAAACCCCCTCTGGCGTTTTCATGATCATGATTCGTGAGAGCACCATCAACCCTTTCGACTTTTCGGTGATCCTTGCCTTCACTCGTCGCAACGGAACGTTCTTTTGATTGCGTCGATACAACGGATTACATGGCGGGCACGGCGGCCACAAGAATCTCATCGAGGATCAAGAGGTCACCGGGTATCACATCCATAAAGCTAGCAATCGCTACCAGATTGCAGGTCACCGCGAAGATGGCTATGCCGTTCCCTCGACTGCGTTTTCTGACGTGCCAGGAGCGCTGCGCTTGATGTTTGCCGAGTGCGGGTTCAAAATGCCCGCTCCCAAAACGGATAACCGAGACAATCAACAAATGAAGTTGCTTCCCGACAAATAGATGCCCGAAACGAACGACATCGAGCGCGACTTTAAGCGCAAGGTATGTGACCAGGTATCGATCTCGTCCCAAGGGGACCAGCGTTATGTGGTTGACCTACCGATGACCTTCGAAGACGGAGACAAGCTCTCTGTCATTCTGAAGAAGGAAGCCGACGAAGGCTGGATTCTTACGGACGAGGGCCACACGTTCATGCAGCTAACATACGACCTCGACGAGAGTGATCTGCAAGAGGGAACACGCAGGGAGGTTATTGACCGTACCATCTTGGCGTCTCGATTAAGAAATCGTCAAGGTGAGCTGATATTGCCGATTCCTAACGAAAGATTCGGAGACTCGCTCTACACATTTGTTCAGGCGCTGATCAAGATCGATGACGTTCGCTATCTCTCGCGCGAGCGGGTGAAATCCACTTTCGCCGAAGACTTCAGAAGGTTCCTGGATCGAGCTACCCAGGCAAGTCGCCGCTCATACAAGTGGCACGATCCAGTGAAAGACCCGAAGGCGAACTACGAAGCCGACTATCGCCTGAATGGTACGAATGTGCCCCTCTTCATCTTTGCACTAGATTCCGATGTAAAGGTTCGTGATGCAACGATAACGTTAGGACAATATGAGCGCTGGGGCTGGGAATTCAAAAGTCTCGGCGTGTTTGAAGATCAGGAGTCGATAAACAGGAAAGTTCTCGCCCGTTTCCTGGATATTTGTGGCAAGTCGTTTTCCGATCTCTCAGCGACTGAGGAGCGTTTTGCGAAGACCTTTCCGGAATACGTTTCGGAAAGTAAAGCTTAGGTTCTTGGCTTGCTCATCTTTCCGCGTGGAATCACGCGCAACTGAAACGCTCGATGTCCTCTCGGCGCGTCCATTCTATCCATGCCGGAAATTCGGATCACATCGCTGACGTTCGGGCCGTATGCGATCGCCCATCTCGAAGGGCGCACAATAATGGTGCCGGGCGCGGTTCCCGGCGATGTGCTCGAAGTCGAGATCGCGTCGCGTCGTCGCGACTGGTCGATCGCGAAAATCATAAGGGTCATCACTCCCGGACCCGCGCGGCGCCATCCACCGTGTCGATATCTGCCGCTATGCGGAGGATGCGATTGGCAGCACATTGAGTACGCCTCGCAGATAGAAACGAAAGCGGATATCGTCGCGACCGCGCTCGAACCGCTTGCCGAGGGTCCGATCGAGCGGGCAGGACTGGTCGAGCCTGCCCCTGCTGAATTCGGATATCGATCGCGCGTGCGGCTCAAGGTCGGTCGCGGCGGACGACTCGGATTCCATCAGCTTTCGAGCAACGACATCGTCGATATCGATGAGTGCCTCGTCTCTTGGGCGCCGCTCGATGCGGCGCGCGCGCTCGCGCGAGCAATCGATCGATGGGCGAACGAAATCGAAGTGGCGGGCGATCGCGATTCGCAGGTGATCGTTGCGTACGGATCGAAGCCCGTCTCCGCTCGCGACCGCGAGGCGGCGAAACGAATCCTTGAACAATTTGGTTTCGTCAAAGGAATCGTGATGCGCGCC
>DASPQU010000418.1:0-4489 GCA_035624805.1 Binataceae bacterium (SeqCode)
GATCACCCCAACCTTGCGCCGACCTTCACCACATCCGATTTCAGTTCCGCGGGTGCGATCTTCTTGCCGTCGGGCTCCAAGCGGATGCGCTTGACGACGACCGAGCCGCCGTCGAGCGCGATTTTCATTCCATCCGGCGCAAGCGAAACGACCGTCCCCGGCGCCGATCCCGCGACCGCTCCCTTAAGCTCAGGCTCGTAGAGACGGAGCCGCCGGCCGTCGATTTCGGCGAACGCGCCCGGCTGCGGATCGCATCCGCGAATCAGGTTGTGCACCTCGCGCGCGGGCTTTGAGAAATCGACCCTGGCGTGCTCGTCGCGACACGGAGGCTCGTACGTCGCGAGGCTTTCGTCCTGCGCGATCGCAGGCGGGTTCCCGCTCTTGATCAGCTCGACAGCCTCGATCAGCGCGTCGATTCCGAGCGGGAACAGGCGATCGAAGTAAATCGATCCGACGGTGTCGTTTGGCTGAACGGGAATGCGCTTCTGGACGAGAATCGGCCCGGTATCGAGCCCCTTGTCAGGCCAAAACCACGTGATGCCCGCCTCGGCATCGCCCGCGATGAGCGTCCAGTTGATTCCGCTGGCGCCGCGATGGCGCGGCAGCACGGAAGGATGGAAGCAGATCGATTTGTATCGCGGCAGGTACAGGATGCGCTCGGGCACGATCAGCGTGACGAACGCCATCACGATCAGCTCCGCGTCGAGCGATTTGAAATGCTCGAAGGCCTGATCGGTCTTGAACGACTTCGGCTGGCTAACCGGCACGCCCATCGCGAGCGCGCGCGCCTTGAGCGGGTCGGGCTTTCCCGACGGCGGGTCCACGGGCGCGAACACATGGACGACCTGCTCGCCGTGCTTGACGAGAGCTTCGAGGGACTTTTCGCCGAAAGCGGCCTGTCCTATCAGAGCGATACGCATCGCATCAACCTCGTGCGAAACCTACCAAATGATTGATCCGCGTTGAAACCCGAAGCCAAAGCAGGTTTGATGCGAATTCGCATGTTGCGCCATCGATCTCTGCTGCCCACACTTGCCCTCATCGTGATGCTGCTCGTCGCGTCGTTCGCGCGCGGCGCGGGACGCGGACGAATCGTTATCCTGATGGTGTGGGACGGGCTGCGTCCCGATCTGGTGACTGCGCGCAACACGCCGAACCTGTTCAGGATGTCGCACGAGGGGGTCCGCTTCGACCACCATCATTCGATCTATCCCACGCTGACGATGGCAAACGCGGGCGCGCTTGCGACCGGAGCGATGCCGGGGCGCGACGGTCTTGTCGGCAACGTGATGATGTTGGCGCCTTCGCTGATGCACGCGGGCGCATCGCTCGACGATCCTATTCTGGCCGGATGGATCGAGAAGCCGGTGGTGTTGGAAAGCTCTGAAAAGTTGGCAGCGCTGAACGGGCCCCACGGTTTCGCTGGACATCTCGTCGAGCTCGACACCGTTGCGCAGGAAATCGAGCGCGAGGGCGGATATATCGCGATCATCGGCAAGCAGGGCCCGACCTTTATTTTCGACAATCGCGTAAGCGGCGTTATCGACGGGCACGATATCGTCCACGAGGCTCATCACGATTACCTGTTCCTCTCCGACGATATGGCCGCGCCTTCCGACGCGCAGGATCTCCTTCGTGCGGAGCCGGAAGCCAACAAGACAGGCGTCGTCGATTCGCTGCGCGACGCATATTTCGCCAAGGTCACCGTCGAGCGTGCGATACCTGCGGCGAAGCGGGCGGCGGAGGCCGGACGTCCGGCGATGATCCTGCTGTGGCAGCATAATCCCGATCTCACGCAGCATCTCGCGGGGCTCGGGACGCAACCCGCGCTCGACGCGTTGACTGAGTCGGATCACAACCTGTCGCGTGTGCGCGAAGCAGTTAGCGCAGCGGATATTGCTGACAAGACCGACATTATCGTTGTATCCGATCACGGCTTCGCCACTGTCAGGCTGAGCGTAAATGTGAGCGCCGCGCTCGCTCGCGCCGCGATCAAGAAATCTCCCGACAGCGACGACGTCGTAGTGGCGCGCAACGGCGGTAGCGACCTCATCTATCTGTCTCCGACGGCGTTTGGGTCGGCAGAGTCGCGCCGCAACGAGATGCAGAAGATCGTAGAATTCGCCGAGGCCCAGGAATGGTGCGGTCCGATTTTCTCGCGCGGCGTCGCGAGGACCGCGCCGGCGAAATCGATCTCGGATACGTATGCGGGAGCGATCGAGGGGACTTTCGACATGGCGGCGATCGGGATCCTCAACCCGGAGCGAACGCCCGACCTCGTGCTGTCGTTTCGCGAGATTGCCGACGGGGACAATCGCGGCCTGACCGGACCCGAAAACGCGGCGTTCGCGATCGGCGCGGACGGCCAGGTTTCGGGGCCGAACAAATCGAAGCCGCTGGTCCAGCCGATTCCCGGACTCGTTTACGCCGATGTTGACGGCTTTACGACAGGAATGGGGATGCATGGGGCGGCGGGAGTACGCGAGATTCACAATTTCTGTACGGCGTTTGGTCCGGATTTTCGCCGCTCATGGATCGATCACAATCCGACGGCCAACACCGACGTCGCTCCGACGATCACAAGAATCCTGGGGCTTCTGCCGAACATCGGGCCGGGAGGCGTGCTACCGACGGGGCGTGCGATGACGGAAGCGATGGTGGGCGAGCGGACATCGGTGGGGCAGCCTCGCGCGATTGCGCCGATGGTGCGGCTTACGCTTCAGGGCGTCGAGGTCGATACGACGCTCAAAATCACGCGCCTGGGAGATCGCGACTATCTCGATGATTCATTCGTCGATCGCATTCCGCTGGGCAGCTCACCGTAGGGCGCGGCAAGAATGGATATCGATCCCGTAGAATTGCGCGGTCCTTGGACGGAGGGATACGCACTCGAACGCAGGCACGCGCTGAGCAGCGAGTTTGTAGGGCATGATTCGTTCGGAAATCCGCAGTTTGACACAAAACGGAGCGAGCTTGGTGAGCTAATCTTCCGCCTCAAGTACAGAAACGACAAAACCGCACTCGATCCGATTGCCGATGCTGCTGTAAAATTCATAAACGGTTGGGGACCGCACTTTGATCTTGTGGTGGCAGTTCCGCCGTCTCGGAAGCGTCTGCCTTATCAGCCCGTCGCCGAGATCGCGAGGATTATCGCGGGGCGTTTGTCGAAACCTGTTAACCTGGATGCGGTGAGCAAGGTCAAGGGCACGCCGGAGTTGAAGAACGTCTATGAGTATGAGCAGCGAAGCGAGCTGCTGAAGCGCGCGTTTCGGGTGAATGGGAATGCCGTTGCAGGTAAACGCATCTTACTCGTCGATGACCTGTACCGTTCGGGCGCCACAGCAAAAATGGTGACGCACGATCTTCTCGCAGCGGGCGCCGCGGCAGTGTACTTTCTAGCCATGACCAAGACTCGGACACGCGCATGACGAGAGTATTCATAGCGGGATCACGACGCCTATCGCGTCTGAGCGCGGAGGTTAAGCGCCGGATAGATACGATGATGGAGAAGCGCTTTCTGATCCTGGTGGGCGACGCAAATGGCGCTGACAGAGCTGTCCAGCGCTATCTTGCCGACAAAGCCTACCGGAACGTGATCGTCCATTGCATGGCCGGCAACTGCCGCAACAACATCGCCAACTGGCCGGTCCGCGCTGTCCCTGCACCGATCGGGGTGCGAGGTTTTGCGTACTACGCCTTGAAGGACAAGGCGATGGTCGAGGATGCGGCATATGGATTGATGCTGTGGGACGGAGAAAGCAAGGGCACACTGAATAACGTTGTCAATATGGTCATCCGCCAAAAACCGGTTGTTGTTTACTTCGCGCCGAAAAAAACATTCCAAAACCTCCGCTCGCGCGACGACATCAGAAACTTGCTGAGCAACTGCGGCGAAGCCAGCGTACGGCGTTTGGAACGGGAGCTCGGAATTGCGAACGCGATGCATCAAGGCGCCAATACCATCGCCCATTAGTCCTGCACCTTGTCGGTCCGGGGCCGCGAATCAAAAGCCGCTCATCCCGTCCAACTCCGTGATAGACCTTCCCCTCGTTTCTGGGAGCGTCCACACTGTGAATGCGCCGGCGAATGCGAAAAGCGCGCCGAGTGACAGCGCCGCGCCCAATCCGACGCGACGGCCGAGCGCCGTGATCACCAGCGGTGTGAAGAACTGAAGGCCTCGCGTCGAGTTCATCAAGAGTCCCATCATCGTGTTGCGCACGCGCGTCGGCAGTAGCTCGGACATATAGGGCGCAGCGCCTGACCACACTCCGGTTCCGAAGCCCGCAAGCGCCATCGCGCACGGAATCAGCCCCCGCACGCCCGACGCCGCGCCCCACATGATCGTTGCCGGAATGAGACCGATCGCCATCGCGAGTCCGAACAGGCAGAACATCGGACGACGCCCGAATCGATCTGCGAGAAATCCGAAAACCGCGTAACCGACGACTCCTCCGCATTGCATGAAGATCATCAGCGCGCCGCTCTCGCG
>DASPQU010000419.1:0-7688 GCA_035624805.1 Binataceae bacterium (SeqCode)
GCCGGCGCAGAATCCGATTCCGTCCGCTAGTGAGCAATCTCCGATTCCTCAGGCCGCCTCGACCGACGTGATCCCGTCGGAGCCTCTCGCCTTTCCGTCTCTCGTAGCGGGAGCGCCGGGCCCGACAGCCGCCTCTGAACCGACTCCTGTTCCGCTTGCTCCGGATACCGGCCCGCTCGACGTCGGAAGTGTCCAAACGTCTCCGCAGGTAGGCGACGCGCCCCTCACTCCGATAATCGCGGCGTCGCAGGCCGATCCGGCCCTGAGCGCCTCGTTGCGGCTGACTGACGAAGCGCGAGCAAAACTACTCGGCGGTCATGCCGATGATGCAATCCATATTCTGACCCGCGCGATTTCGGTGAATCCCTCCAATGCGTGGGCGTATTTTTTCCTGGGGCGCGCGTGGCTGCAGAAAAAAGACTACGATCAAGCGATGACGTTTTTTCAGCGCGCGCAGCTGGGTCTGGCCGGCAATCCCGATTGGCTGGCAGAGACGCTCGCCTTTGAAGGATTAACCTACGAGCAACAGGGCAAAAAACCGCAGGCGGTCGCGCTATATCAGCAGGCGACGGCGGCGTCGCCGGGTAATCTGATGGCGCGCGTGGGTTTCACGCGACTGGCGCCCGATGTGGGCTTGCAACAGCCTGCGCCTCAGATCGAGGAAGCGCCCTCCGGCGATACGCCGTCTTCTGATAAGAATTCGAACAGTGCTCCGGATGCGCAGTCCAGCCCGGCTCCGCCCGCTGCCGATACGGAACAGCACTAGACACCGCGATGCTGATACTTGGAATCGAATCGTCGTGCGATGACGCCGCAGCCGCGGTGATCGAAACCGTGCGCCCCGGCTACGCGACGATAAAGTCGAACGTTGTTGCCAATCAGGACGACGTGCATCGCGCTTACGGCGGAATCGTTCCGGAACTGGCGTCGCGAAGTCATCTGATCACGATCACGCCAGTTATCGAGCGCGCGCTGTCGACCGCAGGCTGCGCGATGGCCGATATAGACGCGATCGCGGTTACGCGCGGCCCCGGTCTGGTCGGCTCGCTTCTCGTAGGTCTGCTGTGCGCGAAGGGAATCGCGCAGAGCCTCGGTATCCCGATGGTCGGCGTCAACCACATCGAAGGCCATCTGCTCGCGCCGATGCTTGAGCACGAAATCGCGATGCCATATCTCGCGCTCGTCGTGTCTGGCGGCCATACTGCGCTTTTCGTCGTCGAGGATTTCGGACGCTATCGCAAGCTCGGAAACACGCGCGACGACGCAGCCGGCGAGGCATTCGACAAAGTCGCCAAGCTGATGGGACTTGGCTATCCGGGGGGCAGGATAATCGACGATCTCGCGAAGGCGGGAAACGTGAAAGCGATTCGATTTGCGCGCGCGCATGTCCGCAATGCGCCGAAAGATTTCAGCTTCAGCGGCATCAAGACGGCGGTCGCGACGCTGCTTCGGACAACGAACGGCGACGCACCACGCTCTGAAGATCTCGCGGCGAGTTTTCAAGAAGCAGTCGTCGATATGCTCGTCCGACCCACGGTCGCGGCCGCGATGGAGGTCGGCGTCGATACGGTTGCGCTGACCGGAGGCGTCGCGGCGAATTCGCGACTTCGTGCGAGGCTCGCACGCGCGGTCGAGGAGACCGGACGGCGTCTCGTTGCTCCGTCGCTAAAATACTGCACGGACAACGCTGCGATGATCGCGCTTGCCGGCAGTTATCGATTGTTGCGCGGAGAGAGCGATTCGTTGCGTATCGACGCCGAGGCGAATCTTCCGCTCTAGCCGCGCCCGCATGATCCGAAATCGTCGCCGCCGCGATACCGAATGCAAACCGCGCCGCGAGCCGACCACCGAAATTCCGATCATCCCGAGCAAATCGCGCGGCCAGAATTTTCTCACCCAGGCAGCGATCGCGGACCGTATAGTCGCGCTCGCCGAACTCAAGCCCGACGATTGCGTCGTCGAGATCGGCCCGGGCCTCGGAATCCTGACCGAGCGGATCACGGCTCAGCCGGTTGGTCGCGTGACGCTAATCGAACTCGATCGCGAGATCTGTACGCGATTGCGTCGGCAATTTGCGTCAAACCCCCACGTCAACCTGATTGAAGCGGACTTCCTGCGTGTCGACTTCGACGAAATCGCGCACGACGGTCCCCTCAAGATCATCGGAAATCTTCCGTTCAATGTCGCATCCGCGATTTTCAGAGTCCTTTGCGAGCACTCGAATCAGATCGCGCTTGCAGTGCTGATGTTTCAGCGCGAGGTCGCGGAGCGAATTCGCGCCGAGCCCGGATCGTCGGATTACGGCGCGCTTTCGGTGTTTGCGAAGATCTATTTCGAAATCGATCGTCATTTTCGCGTCTCCGCCGGCAGCTTCCATCCGCGCCCCAAGGTCGACGCAGAAGTGCTGCGCCTTCGACCGCTGGCCACGCGACAGTTCGACGACCGCGAAGAGGATCTGGTCCTGCGATGCGTCAGGGCGGCCTTTCATGCGTCGCGCAAGATGCTTCGCAACTCTCTCGCCGTCGGACTTGGGATCGATAACGCCTCGGCCGAGCGAATTCTCGTCGATGCGGGTATCGATCCGACCGCACGTGCGGAGTCGCTTTGCGTAGCGGACTTCGTTAGGCTTGCTCGCTCGCTCGCCGGCAGCGGATTGGCGGGAAACGGACTTCGCCGAGGATAATTCGATGAACGTCTATCATGCGTGGTTCAATCTCAAGGACGGCGTCAGCGACGTCGAGTTCGCCGACGCGGCGCGCGAATATCTCGAACTGCTGAAAAGCGAAGGATATATCGCCGCCTATCGCATCACGCGATGCAAGTTCGGCCTCGGCCATCCCAATCTGCCCGAATGGAACATCATGCTTGAGTTCGAAAGCATGGCGCAGATGGATCGCGCGTTCGATCGCGTCGCGGCGCGCACCAACCCGGTCGAGGGATTCCATCATGAGGTCAACTCGCGCGTGAAAGATATTTTCTTCGCGCTGTATCGCGATTTTCCCGACCCCGTCCGACAACGCGGCGAGGAACAATTTTGACAAACCCGCGCACCTTGATTCTGAATCCACGCGATGCCTGAGCTGCCCGAAGTCGAATCGCTGCGGAGAATCCTGGCGCGCTCCGCCACGGGGCGGACGATCGTCGATGCGCGTATCGGAAAGCTGCCGCTGAGGCGCCATCGCGTGGCGAACTTTGCGCCGATGATCGCGGGGCGGCGAATCGAACGTATCGGTCGTCGCGCGAAGTATCTCACGATCGAACTCGACGGCGGCTTTGTTCTGGTCGCTCATCTCGGGATGAGCGGGAGCCTGACCCATCGAAAGCCCGACGGAGACTTCGCCGGATTCGACCCGCGTCACGATCACGTCGAGTTCATGCTCGAAGACGGGAGCCGTCTCGTATTCAATGATCCACGGCGCTTCGGAATTATCCGTCTCGTCGCGTCGGCGGATCTCGCTTCGATGCCGGAATTGAAGGGCCTCGGTCCTGAACCGCTGAGCCGCGACTTCAACGCCGATTACCTGGCGAATCGAGCCCGCGGACGAAAAGTTGCTATCAAGAACCTGCTGATGGATCAGCGAATCGTAGCGGGAATCGGCAATATCTACGCATCCGAGATCCTTTATCGCGCGGGCGTTCGCCCGATGCGCGCGGCAGGACGCCTGAAACGCGGCGAGATCGACAAGATCGTCGAGTTCGTTCCGCAGATTCTGAATGCCGCTATCGGAAGCCGTGGCACCACCTTTCGCAGCTATCGCGATTCGCGCGGCAGGCCCGGACGATTCGCGGCGCGCCTGATGGTCTATGGGCGCGACGGCAAGGCCTGCTATAAATGCGCGACTCCGATTCGCAATGTGATCCTGGGACAGCGCGCGAGCTTCTATTGTCCGAAATGCCAGCACTGATCTTCACCAGCCGCCGGTTCGCAAGATACAACGCTTTCGCGCTGGCGACGATCGCAATTCTCGCATGCGGCTTGAGCGCGTGCGCGCGCAAGAGTCCGAGCAAATCGCGCGAGGTCGGCGCACCGCAGATCGATTTCGCCAAACTCGATACCGAAGGTCTGCAATACTTTCGCGACTATATCCGCTTCGACACGACGAATCCTCCGAGCAACACCGCCGCGGCGATCGCATACCTCAAGCAAATCCTCGATCGCGGAGGTATCGAGACACAGACGTTCGAGAGCAATCCCGGGATGGTCACGCTCGTCGCCCGATTGCCCGGGCCTGCGAACAGTAAGCCTTTCATGCTGATGTCGCACGCCGACGTTGTCCCTGCCGTTGCGAAAGATTGGTCGCATCCGCCTTTCGCCGCCGACCTCGAAGGCGGATTCGTATGGGGACGCGGCGCGATCGACAACAAGGCCCACGGCATCATGGCGCTGATGACGATGCTCGCGATAAAGCGCTCGGGCGCGAAGCTTAAGCGAGGCGTCGAGATGATGGTGAATCCCGACGAAGAGGCCGGCGGAGAAAACGGCGCGCAGTGGATGGTCGAAAATCACTGGGACGCGATCGCTCCGGAATTCGGCGTCAACGAAGGCGGCTCCGGTACGCAGGACTGGTTGGGAAGTCGGGGCACGACATTTCGGATCGCGGTCGCGGAAAAGCGCGTGATGTGGCTCCGGCTCGTCGCGCACGGAACGTCAGGACACGGATCGATGCCGAATCCCGACAATCCGAACACGATTCTGATCGAGGGGCTTTCGCGCGTCCTGGAAAATCCGCCCGCCTATCGAATCGTTCCGGTGATCGCGCGAGCGCTCGATGCGATGTCGTCGCGAATGGATTTCCCGGCGTCGTTCGAACTGTCGCATATAGGATGGCCGTTCATGATGGACGCGGCGCTGAAAGGCCCGCTTTCCTCGTACACCGTTCAGGCGCTGATGCGCGACACGATTTCGCCGACCATGCTCAACGCCGGATTCAAGGTTAATGTGATCCCATCGACAAGCGAGGCCGGGATCGATTGCCGTCTGCTGCCCGATACGAATCCCGACGAGTTCCTCACGCGCCTCAAGCATCTGCTTGGCCCGCGAATCCAGGTCGAGTTCATCCAGAAACCCGACCTCGCACCCGAATCTCCGCCGTCGGGCGAGGCGTGGGACGCTATCAACGAAGTTGTCGTGCGCGACTTTCGCGACGAGGCGCCGCTCGTGGTCCCGTCGTTGATGGCGGGCGGGACGGATTCCCGCTTCCTTCGCCTCAAGGGCGCGCCTTCCTATGGATTCGTTCCGATCGTGATTTCCCAGAGCGAAGCTGCCCGCATCCACGGCGTCGACGAGCGCCTTTCGGTCGATAATCTCAATCGCGGGATTCGCGCAACTTACGATCTGACAATGGAGCTCTGTGGCGCAAAGCCTTGAAAGCTAGGATCCTGAGAGTATTTAAAAAAAGAGACTACCAATTCCAAGACCGTCATTCCCAGCGCAGGTTGCCGAAGCGAGAAATCCCGGAAACGCAAATCTTGCGCATTTACAGCGCCCAACTCGACGCCAACGCTGTGGGTCCGAGATTCCTCACTTCGCAGACTCCGTTCGGAATGACGGATTCAGTTTTCCCACAATCTCCGAACACCGCGTTGGCTATGAGATTCGAGAGTCGTAAACTCGGTCCATGCGCGAGATCAGGATTCGCACCGAATCGAAAATCCAGCTCGTCGATGTCACGGAACGCGTCAACAAGGCCGTCGCTGCGATTGGCGCGAAAAGCGGTCTGTGCAATCTCTACGTACCGCATACCACGGCGGCGATTATAGTTTCGGAAAATTGGGATCCGGACGTTACTGGAGATTTGCTCAAACGCCTCGAACATCTCGTGCCGCGCGACGCCGGCTATCGCCATGGCGAAGGCAATTCGCAGGCACATATCTTATCGGTGATGCTCGGAACGTCACTCAATATCCCGGTGCGAGGCGGCGCGCTCGCACTCGGTCGATGGCAGGGCGTGATGTTCGCGGAATTTGACGGCCGGCGCGATCGATCTTTGATCGTTACACTGGTACCGCTATCGGAGGGGTGAACTCGATGGGGGCGGATATCCCGGTCTGGCTCGGAGGATTGTTCGCGTTCTTGTTCGGCGCGTCGATCGGAAGCTTTGTGAATGTGGTCGCGTATCGATTGCCGCGCGACCTTTCGATCATCACGCCGCGCTCGTTTTGTCCGGAGTGCGAACGCGAACTTCCCGTGCTCGTGAATATTCCGATCGTTTCGTATTTGGCGCTGCGCGGGCGATGCCTGATGTGCGGCGCTGCGATCCCGATGCGTCATTTCATGGCCGAACTGGGATTGGCCGTCGCCGCGCTCTATTTGTATCTCAGCTTTCCTCTCGCCGACGCGTTCGCGCGATTGGTCTTCTGCGCTGCTCTGTTCGCGATCGCTCTTATCGACTACGACTGGCGGCTGATTCCGAATCTGATAACGATGCCGGGGATTCCGATCGGAATCATCGCCGCCGCGCTCGCGATTCCCGAGGTCGGTCTCAAGAGTTCGCTTATCGGAGTCGCGTTCGGATGGGGATTTTTGTTCCTCACCGGCGAAGCATATTTCCGATTGCGCGGACGCGAGGGCGTCGGGATGGGCGACGTTTGGCTCATGGGCATGACGGGCGCTTTTATCGGATGGCCGGGGGCGGCATTCACGCTGTTCGTTGGATCGATTCTCGGATCGATCGGAGGGATCGTCGTGGGAATCGGCGGCGAACATGCTGCGCCGAAACCCGACCTCGCACAAGCTGCGGACGCAAGCGAGGCCGAGGCGTCGATGCTGCGCACCGAGGTTCCCTTTGGCCCCTTCCTGGCGCTTGCCGCCGGTATCTACACGCTGTTTCAGCCGCAGCTCTTTCGCTGGTATCTTGGCGGCTGATGGCGCGCGGCGTTTTTATCACTCTCGAAGGCGTCGAAGGTTCCGGCAAGACGACACATGCGGCGGTTTTGGCCGACGTCCTTCGCAGCGACACTCGCGAAGTTATCCTCACGCGCGAACCCGGTGGTACGCCGGCGGGTCGCGCGATTCGCAATATCTTTCTCGATCCGAACGTATCGCTCGATGTTGTTTCGGAACTGCTGCTGGTGCTGGCCGACCGCGCCCAGCATGTGCGCGAGGAATTGAAACCCGCCGTCGAGCGCGGCGCGATCGTCATCTCGGATCGCTACTGCGATTCGACGATCGCCTACCAGGGCTACGGACGCGGTCTCGACCTCGATCTGCTGCGCAGTCTCAATCGCCTTGCAACCGATTCGACGATGCCTGATCTCACGATCGTGCTGGACTGCTCCGTGGCGACAGGACTGGCACGCACGCGCGAACGTGTGAAAGGTCAGGCGCACGCGTTCGACCGCTTTGAATCCGAACGCGAGGAATTTCACAAACGCGTGCGCGCGGGTTTCCTCGAGATCGCCAATCGCGATACCGACCGTGTTGTCGTGATCAGTTCCGAACGCCCGCGCGATATCGTCAGTCAGGACATCCTTGCGACCGTGCGCGCCCTACTGGAGCGTCGATGTCTCTGACGCGTCTGCGCGGGCATCGCGAGACCTACGAGCGCCTTGCCGCCGAGCTTCGCACGCGCCCCTCGCACGCTTACCTCTTTTCGGGACCGCGCGGAATCGGAAAGTCGCTGGTTGCGCGTGCTCTCGTGCACGGGTTCACCTGCGAGCGCGAAGGCGGCGTCGATTTCTGCTGCACG
>DASPQU010000420.1:0-12595 GCA_035624805.1 Binataceae bacterium (SeqCode)
TCACCGTGTTGTCATTTACCGCTATAAATTTGGGCCTAAGCAAGCTCGACCCACAGGCCTTTGAGATAATAGGTAAACCCACGCTGTTTCAGTTTTTCCATTACAGTTTCAGCGCGTTACTGTTTGGTTCCATTGCCGAAATTACACACGTGCGCCCGATTTCGGAAGCTGCGTTCATGTTAGAAGAATTTGCGGCACTGGTACTTGTCGTGATTTTGGCGTCGGTTCTCGTTTTTGTCAGAAACGACCGGCAGGTTCGCGATTTGGACGCGGTCATCGCTGATCTCCAAGAGGAAGCAAACCGAGCCGAATCGCGCATCAAACAGACTTACCGTCTTAACAGCATTGAGGAAGCGCGCGCCGAGATTGCGAAGTTGCAAGGAATTTTTTTGAATATTTTCGAATGGTTATCGAGAAATTAGGTAGCCTCCAAGGCGAACGTCTCGGTTTAACTTGCGCGATGCCGACGAACCCTCCCTCCGCTTCGCTGGGGGGATGCAATAGGCTAAATTCAAAGATTGCCCCTCAAACACCGGGAGCATTTATATGGCCAAGACTTCGAAGAATATCCTCGACGAGGCGCGCGCCTCGATTAAGCAAATCGATATCGACGAGGCTCGCCGGATGATGGGCGAGCCGGGCGCCGTCGTTATCGACGTGCGCGAGAGCGACGAATGGCGCCAGGGACATCTCGGCAACGCCATCAGCATCCCGCGCGGATTTTTGGAACTGCGCATCGAGGAAAAAGTCCCCGACCACAAGGCCCCCGTCATCCTCCATTGCGCCAGCGGCACCCGCTCGCTGTTCGCGGCGCGCGCGCTGCGCGAGATGGGCTACGAGAACGTCTACAACATGACTGGCGGCTTCAACGCCTGGAAGGATCGCGGCCTGCCGTTCACTGTCGATCGCCAGTTCACGCAGGACGAAATCACCCGCTATTCGCGCCATTTCGTGATTCCCGAAGTCGGTGAGAAGGGCCAGGCGAAGCTGCTCGACTCCAAGGTGCTCATCCTCGGAACCGGCGCCCTCGGCTCTCCGGTTTCGCTCTATCTCGCGGCGGCGGGCGTCGGGACGCTCGGGCTGATCGATTTCGACGTCGTCGATATGTCGAATCTCCAGCGCCAGATAATCCATTCCGTCGACCGCGTGGGAACCCATAAGACGGAATCCGCGCAGACCGCGATCAAATCGCTCAATCCTGGAATCAAGGTCGTCCGCCACGACGTGCGACTCTCGTCGGAAAACGTCATGGACATCCTGAAGGGATACGACCTCGTCGTTAACTGCGGCGACAATTTCCCGACGCGCTATCTCATCAACGATGCGTGCGTGTTCTCGAAAAAGCCGCTCGTTGACGGCGCGATCTTCCGGTTCGAGGGCAACGCGACCGTCTTTTATCCCGACAAGGGCGGGCCCTGCTATCGATGCCTTTATCCGGAACCCGCGCCTCCCGACATGGCGCCGTCATGCGCGGAAGCGGGAGTGCTGGGCGCTCTCCCCGGCGTGATCGGATCGATCGAGGCGCTTGAGGCGATCAAGATACTGCTGAACGCGGGAAGCGCGCTCATCGGGCGGATGGTTTACTTCGACACGCTTTCGGATCGCGATTACGTGCGGATGCTGAAGATCAAGAAAGATCCGCGATGCCCCGTATGCAGCGAGCATCCGACGCAGACCGGGCTCATCGATTACGAGGCGTTCTGCGGGCTCGGCCCGGCCTCGAATGGCGCGGAGCCTCATCCGACGGCCAACGGCCAGACGGCGCACCCGGCAGGACGATAATCATCACGATCGATTAGATTTGCCCCTGCGATGCGGGCGTCCCTTGATGGACGCCCGTTTCGCATTCAGACTCAAAGGCTATCGGACAGGGCTTGCAATATGGCGCTGGGTCCTTTTTACGTAGCACTCAAGTTGAAACAGAATCCGAAGCTGAGCGGCGTCGCCCTGTTCATGCGTCACGGCGAGACGCCATGGAATCGCGAGGGGCGCGTGATGGGGCGCAGCCCCGTCGATCTCGACGACGCGGGCCGCGCGCAGGTGACAGCATCCGTCGCACTGGCGCGCGAAATCGCCCCCGACCTCATCATGACCAGCCCGCTCGCACGCGCCCGTCAATCCGCGGAGATAATCTCAAGCGGCATCGGCGGCGTCCCGATTTTCGAGGACACCGATATCGAGGAAGTGCGCTACGGGCGATGGGAAGGGATGGTGTTCCAGGACCTTGTCGACGACCCCGACTACAAACTCTATCGCGAAGCGCCGATAACGACGCCTACTCCCGGTGGCGAGACTATAGGACAGGTGCAGGAGCGCGGAGTGCGCGCCGTGATGCGCGCAATCGAGGCGAATCACGGCAAGCGAATTTTGTTCGTATCGCACGGCGATATTATCCGCACCGTGCTGAGCTACTTCATGGGATTGGGGCTTGAAAATTTCCGAAGGCTGCGCGTCGATAATGCGACCTTCTCAGCGGTCCACATCATGGGCGATTTCGCCGAGGTGAAATTCGTCAACTTGCTTCCGGATCCCGATCGCGCTTTCCACTCGCCGTTCAAGATCAAGATCGATTCGCAACGCTGATTTCGCCGCTTGGGTGCTTTGCGGTAACTGCATCGATCGACCTAGAATCCGAATTTGCGCCGGATAATCCGGATGCCCATCGCAAATATTCGTGCCGCGATCGCGGCGCGTCACCGAGGAGTCGGAACATGGCAAAGATAGATGGCGGCGAGATGTTGGTGCGGAGCCTCGAGCAGGAAGGCGTCCGCGAGATTTTCACCCTGCATGGCGGCCATCTGGATGCGATCTTCGCCGCGTGCCGACGTCACGATTTCCGCGTCTTCGATACGCGCCACGAGCAGGCTGCCGCGCATATGGCCGACGGATGGGCGCGCTCGACGGGACGCCCCGGTGTCGCAGTCGTGACGGCGGGTCCTGGCGTGACCGATGCCGTAACAGGCGCGGCCAACGCCTACATGGATTCGATTCCGATGATCCTCATCGGAGGACGCAGCCCGCTCGCCGACGACGAGAAGCTTCCGCTGCAGGCCGTCGATCAGATGGGAATCCTGCAGCCTATAACCAAGTGGGCGCGATCAGTCACGCATACGGAGCGCATCCCGGAATACATCGCGATGGCGTTTCGTCACGCGGTATCCGGCCGCCCCGGCCCGGTCTTCCTCGAGCTACCGATCGATGTGCTCTTCAAGCGCGTCGATGAAAACCTGGTCGAATTCCCGCGAAACTATCGTCCGAGCACCGTTCCCGGCCCGAGCCGCGAGGCGCTCGCGCAGGCGCTGGCGTGGATTCGCGAGGCGAAACGTCCCGTGATTCTCGCAGGCGGAGGAGTATGGTTCTCGCAGGCAGCTGAGGAGCTGACGCGCTTCGCTGAACTCACCAACACTCCCGTCACGACGAACTCGAAGGCACGGGGCTCGATTCCCGAAGACCATCCGCTGGCGTTCGGCGGCTTCGGCGCGATTCATCCCGCGATGCATCGCGAGACCGGCAGCGCCGACCTCGTGATCCTGCTCGGCACCCGAATCGGACTCTTCACAGGCGGACGCATGTCGGTGATCCCACCCGACGCGCGCGTTATCCAGGTCGATATCGAGCCCGAGGAGATCGGGCGTAATCGCTCGATCGACCTCGGAATCGTGTCCGACGTTGGCGAATTCATCCGTCAGGCGAACGCCGCAATCGGAAAGGAAAAATTCGATCGCCACGAGGGATGGATCGAGCGGCTGACCGGGATGCGCGAGATGATGAAGCATCGCTTCGACGAGGCGCTCAAGAATCACAGGGGGCGCATTCATCCGGCGCGGATGGCGCAGGATATCGCGAAGACGCTCGACCCCGACGCTATCGTCGTCGCTGACGGCGGTGAGACCGCATCGTGGATGGGCGGCGCATGGACGGCACGAAAGCCCGGAAGCTTCCTGAGCCACGGCTATCTCGGATGCCTCGGCGTCGGACTTCCATTCGCGCTTGCCGCCAAAGCCGCGCATCCGAATCGCCAGGTGTTCTGCATTATCGGCGACGGGTCGGCGGGCCTGAATTTCTCCGAGTTCCACACCGGCGCGAAAAACAATCTGCCGATCACGGTCGTCGTCAACAACGACATGCAATGGGGAATGTCGAAGCACGGGCAGGAGCTGAGCTGGGGCAAAGGTCAGACGGTGGCGACCGAGCTCGGGATGGTTCATTACGAGAAGGCTGCCGAGGGGCTCGGCGCGCGTGGCGAACTGGTCGAAAAACCCGAGGATATCGTTCCCGCGATGAAGCGCGCTCTGAATTGCGGAAGGATCGCGTGCGTCAATATCGTGACCGATCCGGACGTTATCGAGCCGGGAACGCTGGCGCTGTACAGCGCGATGGCGGAGAGCAATCGCGCAGGCGGTGAAAAAAAGCAGGGTGGCGACGAAGGTACGACGCTGCCCTATTATGGCAAGCGCAAGCTGGATTGATTGAATAACGACGAGGCGTCCGGTCATGTCGCCGGGCGCCTCTACCCTCACCCTGCCCCTCTCCCTGGTCAGGGAGAGGGGACTCGAATCTTATAGCCGGGTGACATGCTGAAACGAGTCGACAGAGTTCAGATCGCGGTTACCGATCGCAACGAGGCCGAGCGTGCGGTGGCGGAGATTTTCGGCGGCGAGTTGATTCGTCGCGACGAGATAGCGCATCTGCACGCGCGCCGCTCGACGATGCAGGCCGGCACGAGTCATATCGACCTGCTGACGCCCGACGGCGCCGGCCCCATCGCGGATTTTATCGGCACGCACGGGGGAGGACTTTACGGCGTCGGATTCTCGGTCGCCGACCTCGATGCGGCCGCTCGCCATTTCGAGAGCAAACGGGTCGGCTTCCAGCGAGATGCCGGGGAGTTATATCTCGATCCGAAGGCGACGTTCGGCCTGAACGCGGTGATCAGCGCTTACGAGGAGCGCAAGCCGGTCGGCGCGATGCGATGGATTTACGAGACCACTAACGTCGTCGCGAGCTGGCAGGCTGCGAGTCGTCGTTACGCGGATATCTTCGCGCTCGACGCTTCGAAATTCTGTCCGATCAGCAGCCCCGAATTCGGCTACACCGGAACGCTCACGATGTTCGATTCGCCCGCGCGTCTGGATCGGATCGAAATTTCACAGACGACCGATGATACGAAGGCGATGGGTCGCTTTCATAAGCGGCGCGGCGACTCGCTCTATATGTTTTTCGTCGAGACGGATGACGTATCGGCGCTGTGCGAGCGGCTCGACGAGCGCGGCGGAAAATACGCGTCGTGGCGTCGGGACGAGGCCGGCCTCGCTGAGGCGTTCATCCATCCCTCGGCCTTTCTGGGAGTGCTCGTCGGGGTCAGCCGCACCGAACATGCATGGTTGTGGTCGGGAGATCCGGAGCGGTCGCGTCGCGCCGCTAAAGACCGCGCCGCGCGATAGCGTCATCGATCGTCTGGACAGGCAGGGACGCCTGTCCCACTGAAAAAAATCTGTAACTGAACGCAGGGCTACCGCTGCGTCGCAATCGGACGCCGGGGCCTCGCGCAAGAAAGGTCGCCCAGCGCACGGCTTGGCCGATTCCTTTGGTGGGACAGGCGTCCCTGCCTGTCCGAGTAACGTCCAACTGCGGGAAGATTCAGGGATGTGCCGTAGCGAAATCAGATCGCGGCGGAACCGTGCTCCCTGGTGCGAATCCTGATTACGTCATCGATTGTCGTGACGAAGATCTTGCCGTCGCCGATGCGCCCGGTTTTGGCTTTGCGAACGATCGCGTCGATCACCTGATCGATCTGGTCGTCCTGCACCACGACTTCGATTTTGAGCTTGGGCAGGAAATCGACGACGTACTCGCCGCCGCGATAAAGCTCGGTATGTCCCTTCTGGCGGCCGAAACCGCGGACTTCGTACACGGTCAGCCCGTTAATACCGGCGCGCTCCAATTCCATCCTGACTGCGTCAATCGTGAACGGCTTGATAACAGCTTCAACTTTTTTCATTTCCCGTGACGCCGCCACAAAAGCACACCGGTAGCGTCACGGTTTGAAAGCAAGCTGTAAGCCATCCTTGATACCGCGCAAATCCATACTTATGCGTCCGTATGCAGACGCACTGCCGTCCGCGCTGGCAGCGATGCCGATTTAATGTGCAGGCGGCGCGGAGGTTGAAGCAGGACGGATTACTCTTCGCCATCCGAGCCGTTGCCGCCGCCGTTCTCGTCTTCCTCTTCGCGTTCGGCGAGCGGCACGACGGATCGCACTCTCTCGCCTTCCTCCACCTTGACGAGATGGACTCCCTGCGCGTTGCGCCCTGTAATACGCACGCCCTTGACGGCGAGCCGGATCACCTTGCCCTGATCGGTAATCAGCACGACCTGATCGTCTGCTCCGACCTGGCGAACGCCGACGACCTTGCCGGTCTTGTCGGTCACGTTCATGGTGATGACGCCCTTGCCGCCGCGATGCGTCAGGCGATACTCGGATGCCGGAGTGCGCTTGCCGAAGCCGAGTTCGGAAACCGTCAGCAGGGTCTCGTCGTCGCGAACGGTTGACATCGAGACTATCTCGTCGCTGACCAGCGTGGTGGTCTTGCCTTCCTTAACCGGATACGACTCTAGCTCCATCCCGACGACGCCCTGGGTATCGCGGCCCATCGCGCGCACTTCGGACTCGGGGAATCGGATAGCCTGACCTTCGCGCGTCGAGAGTACGATCTGCTGATTGCCGTCGGTGATGCGAACGTCGACGACGGAATCGCCCTCTTCGAGACTGATCGCGATAATGCCGTTCGAGCGCACGTTGGCGAACTGCTCGAGGTCGGTTTTCTTCACGCGCCCGCGACGGGTCGTGAAAAAAACGTTGCGTCCCTTGGTCTCGCGCGGCACCGGAATAAACGCCGACAGAGTTTCATCGTCGGCGAGGCTCAAGAGATTCGCGATCGAACGTCCGCGCGCGGCCCGCCCGCCTTCCGGCAGGTCGTAGGCCTTGAGCTGATAGACCTTGCCCTTGTTGGTGAAAAACAGCAGCCGATCGTGAGTCGAGACGCGCTCGAGGCGCTCGACGAAATCCTCTTCTCCCGTGCCCGCGCCGATTTTGCCGCGGCCACCGCGACGCTGCGTGCGATAGAGCGAAAGCGGAGTGCGCTTGATATAGCCGCCGTGCGTGACTGTGACGAGCACGTCCTCTTCGACGATCAGGTCTTCGATCGAGAACTCACCCTCGGATTCCACGATTTGGGTGCGACGCGGATCGGCGAACTCCTTTTTGATGTCCTCAATTTCGCCGCTGACCAGCTTCATTAGCTCGCGCTCGTCACCCAGGATTTTCTTGAGCCGCGCGATCGTCTCGGTCGTCTCCTTGTGCTCGGCCTCGATCTTCTCGCGCTCCAGACCGGTCAGCCTGCGCAGCGTGAGATCCAAAATCGCCTGCGCCTGCGCTTGCGTGAGCCCGAAACGCTGCATCAACCCGCTTCGCGCGGTTTCGACGTCTTTGGAGGCGCGAATCAGCTTGATAACCGCGTCGAGGTTGCGCAGCGCGATGAGCAATCCTTCGAGGATATGCAGGCGCGCTTCAGCCTGACGCAGTTCGAATCGTGAGCGGCGGGTGATGACGATGCGGCGATGGTTGATGAACTCGACGAGCATGTCGCGCAGGTTCATCTCGCGCGGGCGCCCCTCGTGAATCGCCAGCATGATGAGCCCGTAGCTCTCCTGCATCTGGGTGTGCTTGTAGAGCTGGTTGAGCACGATTCGCGGCTCGGCGTCGCGCTTGAGCTCGACGACGATTCGCATCCCGTCGCGATCAGATTCGTCGCGCAGGTCGCTGATTCCTTCGATACGGCGATCGTTGACCAGCTCCGCGATCCGCTCGATCAGGCGCGCCTTGTTCACCTGGTAGGGAATCTCGCGGACGATAATCGACGAGCGCCCGCTGCGTTTGTCGGTTTCGATCGCAGCCAGCGCGCGCATCGTGAGGATTCCGCGTCCGGCCAGATAGGCGTCGCGAATCGCCTTGCGTCCCAGCAACTGCCCGCCGGTCGGAAAATCAGGACCGGGAATGATATCGAGGATCTTCGCCAGCGACAGATCGGGGTTCTCGATCAGCTTGAGGAGCGCGTCGCAGACTTCGCCAAGATTGTGCGGCGGGATATTGGTCGCCATCCCGACCGCGATTCCGTCCGACCCGTTGATCAGAAGGTTCGGGACCTGCGCGGGCAGAATCTCGGGCTCCTTGTCCGAGCCGTCGAAGTTGTCGACGAAATCGACGGTATCCTTGTCGATATCGGCGAGCAACCGCTCCGCAAGCCGCGTGAGGCGCGCTTCGGTATAACGGTACGCGGCGGGCGGGTCGCCGTCGATCGAGCCGAAATTGCCCTGGCCGTCGATCAGCGGGTAGCGCATGCTGAACGGCTGCGCCATGCGGACGAGAGCGTCGTAGACGGCGGAGTCGCCGTGCGGATGGAACCGTTTGAGGACTTCGCCGACGACGCCGGCGCATTTCGAATAGCGGCGATTTGAGAGGAGTCCCTCGCGAAACATCGCGTAGAGGATCCGCCGATGGACGGGTTTGAGGCCGTCGCGCGCGACCGGAAGCGCGCGGGCGATGTTCACCGACATCGCGTAGTCCAGGTAGGACTGCCGCATGTCGTCTTCGATATTCAGGAGCGAAGGCTCGCCGCGAATCGGTTCGTTACCGTTGGTTTCTGGCATTGTGTGTCTTTTTCGCTGTTCACAGCGCTCGGTTCGTTGTAAGTCCTCGCCCCGTCGGGGAGAGGACGGCGCGAAGCGCCAGGTGAGGGTCCGCTTTCAGCGCGTCGCGAATAGCGACGCGCGATTCAAGTAATCGCGCGCGAAAGATGCGCGCTGGGTGATGACCCTCACCCGTAGCTAAAAAACGCTCCGACCTCTCCCTGATCCGGGAGAGGTTCTGCAAGGTCGCCTCATCATGGTTGACGTGCTGAGTGTTCGAAGGTCCTATTTTATTGTCAACTCTCAGGGTGACTAGACTTTTGGTTGCCGCCGCTTTCAACCACCTACGTCTCAAATATCCAGATTCTTCACATCCAGCGCGTTTTCCTCGATGAACTTGCGGCGGGGTTCGACCTGATCGCCCATCAGCTTCGAGAACATCTCCTCCGCCTGTTCCATCGATCCGATCTGGATCTTGAGCAGCGAGCGGGCTTCGGGATTCATCGTCGTGTCCCATAGCTGCGAGGGATTCATCTCGCCGAGACCCTTGTAGCGCTGGACCTCGATACCCTTCTGCCCGTGCTCGATTACAGCCTGCGCGAGCGCGACCAGGGTCTGAAAGGTCCGCTCCTCGTCGCCGGTCTTGAGCCTCAGCGGCTCCTTGATCGATTCGATCTCCGGAAGCAGCCGGCGAATCTCGCGAAGCTCGCCGCAGTGGAGCAAGGCAAAATCCACGACCGTCGGAGGGTTCGCGCCGTTTTGCGTATGAGAAAAAACCGCACGCCAATGCGTCGCGCCGTCCTCTTCGATTTTGAACACGAGGCTCGCATCGCCGACTTTCTTGCGAATCGCCTCGGCCAATTCTTTGGCTGCCTTCTCCGACTCGAAGCTTTCGTCGGTGATTTTCTTGTCGGCGATAAGGTCCGCCATCGCGGCGACGATCGGACGCTCCTTTGATCGCCGCTCGAGTTGCTCGTACATCCGCTCGAAGTAGAGCGCCTTGCGCACCAACGACTTGAGCGCAGCGCCTTTGAACTCGCGCGCATCCTTGCCCTTGCCTGATTCGAAAGTCGCAGCGTCGGCGCCGAGGTCGCTCAGATATTCTTCGAGCGCGGCTTCGTCCTTGACGTAACGCTCCTGTTTGCCCTTTTTGACGCGAAACAGCGGAGGCTGCGCGACGTAGAGATAGCCGGACTCGACGATCTCGATAAACTGGCGGAAGAAGAATGTCAGCAGCAGGGTACGGATGTGCGAGCCGTCGACGTCGGCGTCGGTCATGATGATGATCTTGTGATAGCGGACCTTGGATACGTCCTTGTCGGCACCGACATTCATCCCGAGCGCCATGATCAGCGTGCGCAGTTCGGCAGACGAGAGCACTTTGTCGATACGCGCGCGCTCGACGTTGAGAATTTTGCCGCGCAGGGGAAGTATCGCCTGCGTCTTGCGGTCGCGGCCTTCCTTGGCCGTTCCGCCTGCGGATTTTCCCTCGACGATAAACAGTTCGCTGTGAGCGGGGTCGCGTTCCTGGCAGTCTGCGAGTTTGCCGGGCAACGATCCCGAATCGAGGGCGCCTTTGCGCCGTACGAGCTCCTTGGCTTTGCGGGCGGCCTCGCGTGCGGTCGCAGCTTCGATCGCGCGAACGATAATCCGCTTCGCATCGCCGGGCTTATGCTCGAAATATTCTCCCAGCTTTTCGTTGACGAGACCGGATACGAGTCCCTCGACCTCGCCGTTGCCGAGTTTGGTCTTGGTCTGGCCTTCGAACTGCGGCTCCGCGATTTTGACGCTGACGACCGCCGTCAGGCCCTCGCGCGTATCGTCACCTTCCAGTCGCATCTCCTTGTTCTTGAAGAGATTGTTCTTGGCGGCGTAAGTGTTGAGCGTGCGTGTCAACGCGGATCGCAGCCCCGACAGGTGCGTACCGCCCTCGATCGTGTGGATATTGTTCGCGTAAGTGAAAACGGTTTCATGGACGGCGTCGGTCCATGCGAGCGCGACTTCGATATCGACGTTATCGCGCATCCCCTTGAAGAAAATCGTGTCGTGCAGGCGCTCGTTGCCCTCGGTGAGAGAATCGACAAACTCCTTGATGCCGCCCTTGTAGAAAAAATCCTCGCTCTTGCCGGTGCGCTCGTCCTTGATACGAATCGTGAGGCCCGCATTCAGATACGCCATCTCGCGCAGATATCGCGCGATCAGCTCGTACTTGAATTTGACCTCGGAAAAGATCTTTGGATCGGGAGAGAACGTCGTCTTGGTGCCGGTCGTTTTCGTGGAGCCGCGTTCTTCCACCTTGGTCTTGGGCGTACCGCGCTCGTAGCGCTGAAAATAGATTTTCCCGTTCTTGCGGACTTCGACTTCGAATTCTTCGCTGAGCGCGTTGACAACCGACGCGCCGACACCGTGGAGTCCGCCCGAAACTTTGTACACGCCGCGATCGAATTTGCCGCCGGCGTGAAGGACAGTATGCACAACTTCGAGCGCGGAGCGCTTTTCCGTGGGATGCATGTCGACGGGGATTCCGCGGCCGTTGTCTTCAACCGCGATGCGATCGTCGGAGAGAATCGTTACGTCGATTTCATTGCAGAATCCGGCGAGCGCTTCGTCAACCGAATTGTCGACGATCTCGGTGACAAGGTGATGAAGCCCGCGCTCGCCCGTGTCGCCGATATACATGCCGGGGCGTTTGCGAACCGCTTCAAGTCCTTCGAGAACGCGGATCGATTCCGCGCCATAAGTATCCGTCGATTGCTTGTTTGCCATAGAGAAAAAAAGGGTGAGAAACCGCCCCTCAACAGACCAGCGTTTACTACGCAATAGTTTACCGCTCAGGGCTGCGATAGTAAAGCAAGTTCGGACGTATTACGAACATGAATCAAACATTATTTTCAGCACCTTGCTCGCGACGCAAAAATTCAGCATTTACTTGGGTTATTTGGCGACTGCGAATTGCTGGATAAGAGACGGGGATCCGAGGCAGAGCCCTACTCGAAACAGAACATTGTTTGAGATATCCCGGCTTGCTATGAGATAGAAAAATCGCGCGCCCGAAAATCAGTCGACCTGCTTCATGTAATCGAGCATCTCGCGCGGGCCTAGATAGCCGACTTCCTGCTTGCGGATGCGGCCCGAAGAATCGATCAGCAGCGTGGTCGGAACGCCTTGGATTTTGAACCGCGCCATCAGCTCTTCGTTTCGCTTGTCCTGCTTCGTGAGGTCGGCGCGCATCCGGATGAATCGACCACCTTCGCGCACGACCGCCGGATCGATGAATGTCGAGCGCTCCATCTCGCGGCACGGGATACACCAGTCGGCGCTGAAATCGACCAGCACCGGCTTGCGCTCTGCCGCCGCCGCATCGAGCGCCGCCGTATCGAACGGCGCGAAATCGAGAGCACGCGCTGTCCCGCCTGACATCAGCATCACGGCTATGGCGATCGCAGACGCCGCTCCCATGATCGATCGCAGGATGAAAAACGGACGCCAGCTTCGTCCCGCCGGCGATACGAATCCGAGGAAGACTCCGACAGCGGCGGCGTAGTAGGGAAGCAGCCGCGAAATCAGGCGATTGGGAACCAACGGCTCGATGAAGTAAAGCGCGAGGCCGACCAGAATGAATCCAAAGAGTTGCTCAACCCACGCAAGCCATTCACCCGAGCGCGGCAGGCGTCGGATACTCCCGGCCGCAAGCGCAAGTGCGATATACGGCAGCCCAAGTCCGATCGCGAGCGTGAAGAACAGCGCGAAGCCGAAGAGCGCGCTGCCGCTTCGCTCGACCATCAGGAGCAGCCCGAGCACGATCGGTCCGATACACGGCGCCGCGATGATTCCCATCCCCAGTCCCATCAGGAATGAGCCTGCATAGCCGGGACGGGCTGCGCCCGCCCATTGCGCCATCCACATC